>NZ_JBGMEK010000025.1:0-69213 GCF_041447265.1 Microbulbifer epialgicus | reverse complement strand
TGGTCATGGGTCATCTCTTTTTTGTTAATGGTAAAGAAATGACACAGAATTCTGAACACTACCAATGGGTACGATAGAGCCAATCGTATAATGCGGCATTGGCCTTGACTCCTCGTGGTGTGGCACTAAACAACCAGTTCTTACGACCGATCAAAAACGGACGGATGGCATTTTCGGCCGCGTTATTGTCGATATTTATCTGTCCGTTTTTGACGGGTAGGATCACTTCGGTACCCTGATTTTCACCGGGCCGGTCCTGGTTTGAATCTTGCGTTCCGGGGACTACATTTGCACTGCCGTCGTCCAGGCGACGATCTTGAAATACTGCCATGAAGGTCAACAGCTCTGCCTTCACTGCCTGCTGAAACAGCACCCATGCGCTCCGGCGTAGCAGTTCTGTTAGTGGAGCAGCTGTCTCCTGTCGACCTGTAAACTCAATAACGGTATTCTTGTCCATAGCGGCGTGTTCCTGATGGGTTGTTTTTTGACTACAACAAATTAACCAGATGCGCTGCTTTCTTTCAAACCCTCAAGTCCTCAAACACCAGAATCGGTTATAAATCTAACTCATTCTATTATTGTGTTACGGCTCAGCCACTTTAGGTTAGGCGCCAGGAAGTTGATTGGGTCTAAGTGGTGTGGTCGTACCAATATGATGACTAGTAATAGATTAATTAAATAGTTTAACTTGTCCGTTATTTATTGTAATTTATGTTTGGTGGTAAGCTTAAATTTACAAAGAAATAATCTCAATTAGTAGGAGCATTTATGAATACTCAAACTGACGTTAAAGCTGGACCAGATGCAGTTATAGCATTGCCGGATGAAGATTGATTTTATTGTGATTATGTTTTAAAGCTTTTTGTTAACGAGAAAGTCTCCAGTGATGAGCATTTTATTTTTAATGTTCAAGTGGCTTTCTCTATTCGCATTATGTTATTTGTAGCTTTAAGTCTAGAGAATAATTTATTGCTATTTGGGTTAAAGCCGCGAGTACCTGAGCTTTAATTTGGAAAAGCCCGCATAAGCGGGCTTTTTAGTCTTAAGTCTTAAGCTTCTTATAATGCATCCGGTGCGGCGTAGCATCCTCACCTTTACGCTGAACAAAGTCCTCGTGGTACTCGGTATAGTTACCTTCGAAGAAAACGGCTTCACTTTCGCCTTCATACGCGAGGATATGAGTGGCAACGCGGTCCAGGAACCAGCGATCGTGCGAGATCACCAGGGCACAGCCGGGGAAGTTAAGCAGGGCTTCTTCCAGGGCACGCAGGGTTTCGATATCCAGGTCGTTGGAGGGTTCGTCCAGCAGGAGTACGTTAGCGCCCTGTTTCAGGGTGTAGGCCAGGTGCAGACGTCCGCGCTCACCGCCGGAGAGTTCGCCCACGCGTTTCTGCTGGTCGCTGCCTTTGAAGTTAAAGCGGCCCACGTAGTTGCGTGAACCCACTTCGTAGTTGTTGATCTTGAGCATATCGTGGCCGTCAGAGATGGCTTCCCATACGCTTTTGCTGTCGTCCAGGTTTTCACGGCCTTGCTCAACGTAGGCGACCTTGACGGTTTCACCGATATTGATCTCACCGGAATCCGGCTGCTCTGTACCATTGACCATACGGAACAGAGTGGACTTACCAGCGCCATTACCGCCTACGATACCCACAATAGAGCCCTTCGGAACGCGGAAAGACAGGTTGTCGATCAACAGGCGCTCGCCGAAGCCTTTGCTTACATCTTTAAACTCAATCACATTGTCACCGAGGCGCTCACCGGGCGGAATATAGATCTCGTTAGTCTCGTTGCGGGCTTGGAAGTCCTGGGATTGCATTTCCTCCAGGCGGGTGAGACGGGCCTTGTTCTTGGACTGGCGGCCTTTGGGGTTTTGGCGCGCCCACTCAAGCTCTTTCTGCATGGCTTTGGCGCGAGCCTGTTCGCCGCGCTGCTCTTGCTCTAGACGCTTCTCTTTTTGCTCCAGCCAAGTGGTGTAATTACCTTCCCAGGGGATGCCGTGGCCGCGATCCAGTTCCAGAATCCAGCCGGCGACGTTGTCGAGGAAGTAGCGGTCGTGGGTGATGGCCACTACGGTACCGGTGAAGTCGTGCAGGAAGCGCTCCAGCCAGAATACAGATTCCGCATCCAGGTGGTTGGTGGGTTCGTCCAGCAGCAGCATATCCGGGCGGGACAGCAATAGGCGACATAAGGCTACACGGCGTTTCTCACCGCCGGACAGGTTGTTGACGTCGGCATCCCAAGGCGGCAGGCGCAGGGCATCTGCGGCGACCTCCAGGCGGTGTTCCAGATTGTGGGCGTCCCAGGCCTGGATAATGTCTTCAAATTGCTGTTGTTTTTTCGCCAGGGCGTCAAAATCCGCGTCGGGTTCGGCATAGTCGGCGTAGACTTGCTCAAGGCCGGCGAGGGCGTCAATCGCTTCGCGCACGCCGTCTTCTACATTGCCGCGCACGGTTTTGCTGGTGTCGAGCTGGGGTTCCTGGGGCAGGTAACCGACCTTAATACCGGGCATTGCGCGGGCTTCGCCATTATAGTCTTGGTCAACCCCGGCCATAATGCGCAGCAGGCTGGATTTACCGGCGCCATTCAGGCCCAGCACGCCGATCTTGGCTCCAGGGAAGAAGGATAGGGAAATGTCCTTCAGAATTTCACGTTTGGGGGGCACTACTTTGCCCACCCGGTTCATGGTGTATACGTATTCGGCCATTTGGGGTTCCGTAATGGTGTTGGAATCGCTCAGATTTTGCGCGCAACTTATCAGTTTGCGTAAAAAGTGCAACTGCTAGCCCCGGCAGGGGAGTGCTGTACCCGCGTGTGGCTGACGTCGAATCTGATATGTGCTTAACTGCGACGCTAACTAGTACAAGAGCAATAAGACGGATAACAATGGATCAGGATTCCCCGGTATTGTTTTCCCGGCGCGGCGCATTGGCAGTCGCGACCCTAAACCTGCCCAAGGCGTTGAATGCCTTGAATCTCCAGATGATTGAGCTGTTGTCCACTCAGCTGGACGTTTGGGCCGACGATGATGACGTAGCAGCCGTTTGGATTGATGGCAGTGGTGATAAGGCCCTCTGTGCCGGTGGTGATGTAGTAGCGCTGTATCAGCAGTCGACACCTTATGGTGAAGTGCCGGATTACCGCTATACGACTGATTTTTTCTCCCGTGAATATCGTTTGGATTACAAGATACACACTTATGCCAAGCCGATAGTGGTTTGGGGTGGCGGTATTGTGATGGGGGGCGGTATTGGCATTATGGCTGGAGCGAGCCATCGCATTGTGACTGAAACCACACGAATGGCGATGCCGGAAATCACCATTGGCCTGTTTCCCGATGTGGGAGCTAGCTGGTTTCTCAATCGAATGCCCGGTCGCCTGGGGCTTTTCCTTGGCCTGACCGGTGCCCAGTTTAATGGTGCCGATGCCCTGTTTGCGCGGATGGCGGACCGAATTATTGCCCAAGACCAGCGCGAGTTGGTTTTACAGTCCCTGTCGGTACTGGATTTTGTTGCGGATTGCACTGCGAATCATCAGCTGGTTGATGACTGCCTCAAAGGGCTGGAATTATCTCCTCTACAGCGGCCAGAATCGGCGCTGCGTGAACATTATGATCAAGTTCAACAGCTCACGGATTTCTCAAACCTGCCGGAGGTCTGTGCGGCTGTCACTGCGTATCAGGGAGTGGATAAATGGTTGCAGCGCGCTGCTACTACCCTGGCGGGAGGCTCACCACTTACACCCTGGATAGTGTGGGAGCAGTTGCGCAGGGCGCGCCATTTGTCTCTTGCCGATGTCTTCCGTATGGAGTTGAACCTGGCAGTTAACCTTTGCGCTAGCGGACACTTTAAGGAGGGGGTGCGTGCCCTGTTGATTGATAAGGACCGCGCACCTAAATGGCTGCCTGCATCCCTCGGGGAAATAAATCCTCAGCAGGTGGCAGATTGCTTTGTAAGTCCCTGGAATGGTGAGCAACCGCTGGCAGACTTATAGAATCCCTTTTATTGAGCGACCCGGCCGCTCTATGTCCGGGAAATAAACAACAATATATGGAGTGGCTTTTATGGAAAAAATAGCCTTTTTTGGTCTGGGTAATATGGGTGGTCCGATGGCTGCCAGCCTGACGAGGGCTGGCTTTCGGGTAGCGGCTTTCGATTTGAACCCTGCAGCTTTGGAGCAGGCACAGCGGGATGGCTGTCTACCCTGTGACAGTGTGCAACAGGCCGCTGAGGATGCGGAGATCGTGATCTCGATGTTGCCCAGTGGCGAGGCTGTAAAAGGGCTGTATCTTGGTCAGCAGGGCCTGTTACAACAACTTCCGGCTGGCACTCTGGTAGTCGATTGTTCGACTATATCCGCAGAGGATGCCTCCATTGTGAGTAGCGCTGCGCGTGAACGGGGTGTGCGTGCGATTGATGCGCCCGTTTCCGGTGGGACTGCCGCAGCAACAGCAGGTACCTTGTGTTTTATGTGTGGTGGGGACGAGGCGGCTGTGGATGCTGCTCGGGCAGTACTGCAGGCGATGGGTAAGAAAATATTCCATGCGGGTGCCGCAGGGGCTGGGCAGGTGGCAAAAATCTGTAACAACCTGTTGCTGGCGATCCATATGACCGGCACCGCTGAAGCTCTGCAGCTTGGAACGGATCAGGGGCTTGATCCCAAAGTACTTACCAATATTTTGCTGGAGAGTTCGGGTAATAATTGGTCACTAGCTAATTACAATCCTTACCCGGGTGTTATGGAGAATGTCCCTGCAGCGAAGGGCTATACCGGTGGCTTTAGTGTGGCGCTGATGCTGAAAGATTTGGGGCTGGCCATGGATGCCGCGGCCACTAGTGCTTCTTCTACCCCAATGGGGGCGTTGGCCAGAAACCTTTACCAATTGCATGGCGCTAGTGAAGAGAACCAGAAATTGGATTATTCAAGTATCCAAAATATGTTCCGCCGCCCGGCTGGGACATTGACCTGATAGTCTCAAGTCTTTGGTTCAAAATGTAAATTACCTCCTCAGCATCGCTCCGGACTGGGGAGGTGCCTGACCTATCCATAGTTTTATAGCTCTACGTTATGGCATCAAATAATAACTGAGTGCTGGCTTGCCGAAGCGTAAAGTGGGACCAAATAGTGTGACCTGCCCAGTTCCGCCGCTGTTGGCCGGTCATTATCTTCCCCTACCCTTCTCTTAATATCGCTTATCCCCATGGCTCCTCACAGTTTCGGGTAGTGATCTGCTGGTTTTCATTTTACGAAATTCGGCAGCTTGATATGGATCAAGCCTGTTCTCGCGACCAACGGTTAACCTTCCTGCGACTTGTGATTGTGCCTGGAGGGGGGCCTTTCCTGAGTCGGGAAAAATGCCAAATCGCTATATGGAGAAGTTGATGAATCGTAAAACTGCTTATGCAGCAGCCGCCTTGACCGCCGTACTCTCTGCCCCAGTACTGGCCTACGAAGAGGGTAGCTTTATTTTGCGTGGTGGTATGGCCACTGTAGCGCCCGACACCAGTTCCAGCACACTTTTTGCCAATGGGGATGCTGTCCCAAATACTGGTGTTGATGTGGATAATGGTTCTGCATTGGGCCTGACCGGTGTGTATATGTTCCGCGATCATTGGGGCGTGGAGCTGGTAGCCGCAACTCCCTTCACTCATGAAATTCAAGCTGAAGGCCTCGGAGACACTTTTGAGCTGGGTGAAACCAAGCACTTGCCGCCGACTCTGTTAGTGCAGTGGTACCCGATGGATACTCAGTCCACAATCCAGCCCTACGTTGGTTTCGGTGTGAACTACACCGCTTTCTTCGATGAGGAAATTAGTAGCACTGCAGATGCGAAGTTTGAGGAGCTGCTTAATGCCACTGGGGACGCCAAGCTCTCACTGGATAACTCTTTCGGCTTGGCTGCAGAAGCTGGCGTCGACTTCGCTTTTGGCGCTGACCAGCGCTGGTTGTTCAATGTTTCCGTGTTCTGGATGGATATCGATACCGATGCCACCGTCAAGGTACCGGGTGTGGGTAATGTTACCGCTAAAGTGGATATCGATCCGCTGGTTTATATGGCGGGTCTGGGCTACCGCTTCTAAGGTGGCGACACTCTAGTTTGGGGGAAGAGCAGTCGCTGGGGTCTTTTTTGTGGAACTCGGCGGCTGCATTTTAGTTTGTGCGGGGGGGCTGTCGCAAACGATTGATTGAGGTTGTAGGAATATGATGCAAACAATGAGCAATGTAGGCGGCTTGTCAGAAAATTTGCTGTCTCGTTACAGCGGGCCCTGCCCACGCTATACGTCCTACCCTACCGCAGATCGATTCAGGCCTCTAGATGGCAGCATTAAGCCCTGGGAGGCGTTACAGGATATTCGTAGCCTTTCCCTGTATGTTCACATACCCTTTTGCCGCTCTCTCTGTTACTTCTGTGCCTGTAACAAGGTAATTACCTCTCAATATGGCCTCGCCTCCAGCTATTTGGATAACTTGTTGGAGGAAGCGCGCTGGTATCGTGATAAGGTGGCTCGCGTGCCGGTAACCCAGCTGCACCTGGGTGGGGGCACCCCCACCTTTCTCAGCGATGGGGATATGCGACGCTTGATGGAGGGGTTGGGTGAAATTTTTGAACTTCGCCCTGGCAATGGAGTGGAGTACAGTATTGAGGCCGATCCGCGTACATTGGAGTTGGAGACTCTGGATACCCTGCGGGATTTGGGTTTTAACCGCCTCAGCCTTGGAGTACAGGACTTCGACATTGAGGTACAGCGGTCTATTAACCGTATCTGCAGTGCCGACCAGGTAACCGAATTGACCGTCGCGGCGCGTGAACGGGGGTTCGAATCCATTTCCTATGACTTGATTTACGGCCTGCCAAAACAAAATCTCAACAGTCTGCACAGTACCCTGGATAAGGTGCTGGAATTGCAGCCGGACCGTATAGCCCTTTATCACTATGCGCATTTACCTCATCGCTTTAAGGCCCAGCGCCTGATCGACACTGATTTGATTCCCTCTGCTGCGGAAAAAGTAGCCATGCAACTGGCTGCGGTAGAGCATCTGGGCCACGCCGGCTATGAGTTTCTTGGCATGGATCACTTCGCTCGCCCAGGGGATGAGCTGGCAAAAGCTTCCCATGCAGGCATGTTGCAGAGAAATTTCCAAGGTTACACTTTGATGCCTGCCGATGCCTTGGTGGGATTGGGAGCCTCGGCAATCAGTTACAGCCGCGATGGCTTCTGGCAAAACCTGCATCGCTTGAAAGAGTATGCCCAGGCTATTGGGGAGCGGGGCAATGCCTCTTGCCGGGGGTGGTTTTTGAGTGCGGAAGACCAGTTACGACAGTGGGTGATCACGGAGTTGATGTGTCGCCTACGCCTGGATAAAAGAGAGGCGGAACGCCGGGCAGGGGCTTCTTTTGATACCTATTTTTATGAGGAACTCCAGCGCCTGCAGCCTATGTTTAACGATGGTCTAATTTATCAGGACGAAAATCGTATCGTGGTTACTGAGCAGGGGCGCTGGTTCGTGCGCAACGTGGCTTCAGCCTTTGATATCTATTTACACAATCAGCATACCGATGCGCAATATTCCCGGGTTCTTTAACTAACTGCAGGAGACGATCGCCCGCACAGCGGGTACAATTGCCGCAAGTTATTTTACCGGCCGGTTTAGTATGATTGACTCCTCAGTGGCGGTTAGCTGCAGTAACTGCTCCGTAAGACGTTTATGCCTGCCCGCGGGATTATCTCAAGCGGATATTGATCGACTAGAGCAGGTCACACGGCGAAAGAAAATTGTGAAAGCAGGGGAGACCCTGTACCGCTCCGGTGACCCATTTGCCAACCTGTACGCGATTCGCTCAGGCAGCTTTAAAACCGTGGTGATCGCTGCCGATGGTGACACCCAGGTTACTCATTTCGCCCTGCCAGGGGAGTTGCTTGGTCTCGATGCTTACAGTAGCCGGGTTCACCCCAGTTATGCGAAAGCGCTGGAAGACAGCAGTGTTTGCCTGCTGCCATTTACTCAGCTGGAAATACTGGCCCACCAGGTGGCGGCGCTACAGCAGCAAATTTACAGTATCTTTTCTGAGGAATTACGTCAGGAGAACGATATCCTGATGCTGCTTGGAAAGCGTTCAGCGGATACGCGCTTGGCGGCACTGCTAATTAATATCTCCAGCCGTTATTCCCGCCGTGGTTATTCCCACAGTGAATTTGTGTTGTCTATGCCGAGAACCGATATTGCCAATTACCTGGGCTTGACTGCAGAGACAGTTAGTCGCCTTTTCTCACGTTTTCAACGAGAAAATTTAATTAAAGTGAGCGGCAGGGCAGTGGAAATTGTGGATTTGGTTGGGCTTAGTGAATTGGCAGGAACCCACTGCGGCTATGATGAAGATTAATTTGGGGCCTAGTCGAATGCTCGCCTGGGCCCCGGGAATCTCTGATTTAACCAGTATGGACTTGTAAAGAATAAAGAGTATATAGGTCCTGGAATTTATTAAGCTTCCGCGATTGTCTCTATTGAGGCGATAGCTTCCGCCCACTTTTGTTTTTGCCCTTCAGAAATATAGCTGGCCTTAAAGCTGTTGAGTGCCAGTTGTTTTGCCTGAGCCTTGGTCATGCCCAAGCCCTCACTTAGCGCCAAGTAATTCCGGTTGACGTAGCCACCAAAATAAGCTGGATCATCGGCATTTACGGTCACGCAGAGCCCCTGCTCCAGCAGGTCAAGGATAGGGTGCTCGCTCATATGGTCATAGACGCAGAGGGCTGTATTGGATAGAGGGCACACAGTCAGAGGAATATTTTTTTCTTTAAGATGCTCCATTAGGGTCTTATCCTCAACACAGCGCACCCCGTGGTCTATACGGCTTACATCGAGTATATCGAGGGCCTCTTTAATATATTCTGCTGGCCCTTCCTCTCCCGCATGGGCAACGCGCTCAAGACCCAGCGCTTTGGCCATGGCGAAAACATTCTTAAATTTACTCGGGGGGTGGCCTAGCTCAGAGGAGTCCAAGCCAACCCCCTTGATGAGTTTGAGGTAGGGTTTGGCCGCTTCCAGGGTGGCAATGGCGTCTTCTTCACTCAAGTGGCGCAGAAAGCAGAGAATTAGGTGACTGCTAATACCCCACTCACTTTTCGCATCCTTCAGGGCATTGTGGATTCCTTGGATGACTACACCGATATCGACCCCTCTTTCAGTGTGAGTCTGCGGATCAAAGAAAATCTCGGCGTGTACGACATTATCTTCTCGGCAGCGCTGCAGATAAGCCATTGTCAGATCATAAAAGTCTTGCTCGTGGATTAGGACCGACGCACCTTGATAGTAAATATCCAAAAACGACTGCAGGTTGTGGAATTTATAGGCTGCCCTGATTTCCTCAACGCTGGTGAAGGGGATTTCAATATTGTTGCGTTTACTCAGTTCGAACATAAGTTCTGGTTCGAGTGAGCCCTCAATATGTAAGTGCAGTTCTGCCTTGGGCAGTGCTTTAATAAAATCCGGATCGGCGATGCTCATGTTAAAAACTTTACCTGGGCTAGGGTCTAAGGCATTGGTCGGAAGCCTCGCAGCTTCGATAGCGGCTAATAGTACCAGCTTCTCGTCTTTAGCTAAAAAGTGGAGCAGCAGTCACCAATAAAGTAAACTATTAAGTTTACATTTTGTTGGCTTTTAACGGGCAGGTATCTGGGGAGGCACTT
Source organism: Microbulbifer epialgicus (assembly GCF_041447265.1). Taxonomy (NCBI): domain Bacteria; kingdom Pseudomonadati; phylum Pseudomonadota; class Gammaproteobacteria; order Cellvibrionales; family Microbulbiferaceae; genus Microbulbifer; species Microbulbifer epialgicus. Next base: position 59,527 of record NZ_JBGMEK010000025.1, on the reverse strand, counting down.
TGTTGTTGTGACATTCACTCGGTTGGAAAATAGCCTTGCATTGCAAATGGCCGAGTTGGGGGATGTTATTTCCATAAAAAATTGTCTGTGGCGACCTCCCTGAGAGGTGGGGCGGGAGATTAAATTAACCTTAAAGTTCTGGAATTTGATATTCAGAACATGGAAAGTATTCAATGCTGTGTCGGTAGTATCATAGGTGAGTAGGGATAAATCGATATCCTGGACAACGTGGCTAAACAGTCAACATTCCCCCTGGCGGGCGGGTAGCCGTGCAATGAATTCTATTGCGTAGAAGATTTCTGCGCGTTAAAAAACAGATTGGGTCCGACGGGGAAGCAGCAAAAAGTGGCAGTGGATAGCATGCTGTCTGTTAAGTCATCGACTAAGGAATGATGTTATTAGAATATTGCCACTTTGCCCGTAAAAATGAGGGGGTAGTTAGCCTTTTAAGAGTTAATAAAAAATTATCATTTAAATTTTTTGCAATATTGAAAAGCACGTAACACTTTGATTGCAAGACTACATGTTCTCTAGGAAATTATTTTCTTTTTTAATTTTTTTATTTTCAGCTGGAGACGCTTGCTAGAGTAGCGGGTACAATTGCGGCAAATTGTTGGCCGGTCGCTTAGGTATGATTGACTCATCATTAGCGGTAAGTTGCAGTAACTGTTCAGTCAGGCGGTTGTGCCTGCCCGCTGAACTGTCTCGGGCTGACATTGATCGTCTTGAGAGAGTCACCCGAAGAAAAAAAGTTGTGAAGGCTGGCGAAATTCTTTATCAGTCAGGCGATCCTTTTCAAAACCTTTATGCAATACGCTCAGGCAGTTTCAAAAGTGTTGTTATTGCTGCCGACGGTGATACCCAGATTACTCATTTCGCCCTTCCCGGAGAATTGCTTGGGCTGGATGCTTATAGTAAACGTATTCACTCTAGTTACGCTGAGGCGCTAGAGGATAGCAGTGTCTGCCTTTTACCATTTGCGCAACTGGAGTTGTTGGCACAACAGGTGCCAGCCCTGCAGCAGCAGATTTACAGCATTTTTTCCGAAGAGCTACGTCAGGAAAATGATATTTTGATGTTGTTAGGGAAACGTTCAGCTGATACCCGCCTCGCTGCTTTGCTTATAAACATTTCCAGTCGCTATGCTTGCCGCGGGTATTCCTGCAATGAGTTTATTCTCTCTATGCCTCGTACTGATATTGCTAATTATCTTGGCCTAACTGCTGAAACAGTCAGCAGGGTTTTTTCCCGTTTTCATCGGGAAAGGTTGATCAAGGTAGATGGCAGAGTTGTGAAAATACTAGATTTGCTGGGTCTCAGTGAGGTGGCGGGAACACATTGTGGCTATGAGGTTGATGGTTAATTCCATTGCAGGCCGAAAATCAGTGTGACTCTATGGGCAATATAGATATAAATATATTTTTCCATAAGGTTGTTCTGTAAGGTGTTTTTGCAAAAGCAGTTTGTTTTGAGAGGGCTTCAGAAGTTAGATGGGATTAACAATAATTTAATAAAAATTGCAGTTTGGATCGGTAAATTTTATTGGCTTCTTCTTATTGAGTCTAATGTATAATTTTTTGGAGCAAAAAAGGGGGGCGTAAACGCCCCCATAATCCACTACTTATCAGGAGTGTGTGGAGAAAGCTAAATTCTCACCGGTTCTGGTTTTGTTGGGTTCGTCTTTCGGCGCCTGTGATAGCCAGTCCATGGCTTTGTGCTGTTCCTCGAAATAGCGCACCTCACCACTAACAAACCATCCCCCTACCTTGGTGGCTATCTCCTGCCACTCTTCATCCCCAAGTACGGCAATTCGAGTGAATTCGTTGCCGTGTTTTAATACCAGTTTGAACTCATCCCATATTGCGTGTAGACCCCAGCCTGCAAATTCCCTGAGATCAATCAGTAGTTGCACTTTAGGGCTTTTTACACCCTCAAGAGCATATTCGAGCAATGGTGTGATACGTTCATAATCTTCATGTGTCAGCTGGCCGATTGCTTTAATGTAGAGAAAGAAATCATTGTCAATTCGCTCCATGCCAATAGAGATGCCGTGGCGCTTTATTTTCATACTTCCTCCTTTTAATAAACTTGTTACTAACTATGGCCCATCAGGCGAGGGCTTTTACAGGCCTTTCTGGCTGAATAAGATTTTCACGCAGTGATTCGTAGACTTTTTTCGTGCTCTCATTAAAAACTGGGCTGTTGATTTCCTCAACTTGTTTATGTATTTGCTTCCAATCTTCAGTGTTTAGATACTGTTCGACCTGAGGAAATATTGCCGAATTTTCCAGGTTGATATGGCTGCGCTGTAGCTGTACGTAGGCGTTGCAGGCCCCCTGTAATACCCTCCTTTCAACCATAGCGTCGTTGGCTACAGCGTAGAAGAGGGCACACATATGCTTGGTAGCTGTTGCAATCTGCTCATGTTGCATCTGTGCCTCATAAATCGAGTTCCGATCATGTACTGGCTTGGTTAACAGTCGAGCAAAAATTAAATCTTCGACTGGGTGGTGGTACTTGTTTGGGTAAACAGAGAAATAATCCAACGCATCGAGAATACAAGACAGTGTGTTGGGGTCACGGTCGCTACGCCCAAAGAGACCCAAAAGAAGCTGCTCAAAGACACCAAGCATTTGTTGCATATGTTTATGGTCACTGCACAGTTGCCGGTAGATGGTGTTCATCCCAGACCTCCGCGATCGGTTTCTGCATACATTGTTGCCGGCATAGGCAAGAAAGGATTGATTTGGATCAAGTGGTAAGGAAATTGTGAAAAGGCAGGAAGAATACAGCGAAAATAGCAGTCTTTTGTAATTGAATTTCTTTGGCTTAGCCATATTTGGCGGCTGTTACACCAGGTTAGCTTATTGATTACTTTCAAATTGTGAATAATTTTTGCTAATGCTAATTTGACCGCCTACCAATCCACGCTACTTTCAATCTAACCCCGCTAGTTTGTTCAATTTCTCGATTATACCTCATTAATCGAATTTTTTTTGGGGGGTAATTCTGCTTTTTTCTTAAAATTGTCACTGGCTTTAACTTGCCTGCATTGATCTGCTCTTAAGGGGGTAATCAGCCTTCGGTGCATGGAAAGAGGGAAGACATCAGGGCTTTTATTTCGCTGAAGCCATCATTTGGAAACCAGGGGAATTTCTATGAAAACAACTACAAAAACATTCGGTGCTTTAACAATTATCTTATCTTCCAGCGTATTTGCAGAGGGTGGCTACTGGGGAGCGACTGCGGGAGTAATGGATTTTGACTTCCAAGGTGTCGATAACCCTATGGGGCTTGGATTAAGGGCTGGCTATTCTCAGCTATCAGGATGGGGGCTTGAGGCGGAGTATATCGGCTCCTTGGTGAGTGGTGAGATAGAAGTGATCGGGAAGGAGGTTGATGTAGATATGCATAGCCTGGCTGGTTATGCCACCTACCGCTCCTTTGGTGATATCTATTTCAAGGGGCGCCTTGGATTGTTGTATGAGGATATCACTGTCGGGCGAAACAGTGGTGATGATTTTGGTGTCAGTGTCGGAGCTGGAGTTGGTTTTATTCTTTGGGGTGACAGCAATATTGAACTGGAATATACGATTCTTGAAAAAGATGTGGAATATTGGTCGGGAGCTTTCAGTTATCGGTTTTGAGGTTGTCCCAGTTTATCCATGGGTGACGCAGTGGAGTGGTCAAATTTTATACTTGATGTTTTGGCTTCAACTATTGTCGTATTTTCAATTTAGCCTTGGTTATCTCTAGCTGTGCGATGTGAGTACTTGCATACATTGCGCCCCTTCCTATAATCCGCCTGATTTTGTTTCTTTATAAAAATAGGGGGAGGTTGATGCATATTAATCTTAAGGCTCTAGCTGCAGCGGTAGCTTTAGTTTGTTCAGCTGCTGCTCAAGCGGAAGGCGCGTATGTCGGTGGCGTTTTTGGTGTGATGAAAACCGATGTCAGCGGAGTCAGCGGAGATAGCCCCCTGAATGCTGGCATCCGCGCTGGTTACACCTGGAATTCAGGTTGGGGTGTTGAGGCTGAACTCACCGATTCTCTGGTAGAGGGCGAGTTTGACTCCTACTGGGGGGATGAAAATTACTCCTTCGCTACCATGGCGCTTTATGCCACTTATCGTTCACAAGGCGATATTTATTTCAAAGGACGTCTCGGTTATCTTCGTGAGGAGCTGTATGTCGATTATTTTGGCGAGTATTCCGACAGTGGTACTTCTGCCGGTATTGGTGCTGGTTTCAAGCTCACTGAGAAGGTCACCTTTGAAGCTGAGTACACTATTATTGAGGCAGACGTGGATTACTGGTCTGGCTCTCTAGTTGTTCGTTTCTAAACTGATAGTATCGCCTCAAAACGCGGCCATTTGGCCGCGTTTTCGTTTTTGCGCAATCCCTTTGTCCTTGGTGTACAATGCGCGCCTTTCTAAAATGCTCAGGATTCTTTGAGTAGTCCATGTGGCCCGATTGGCGCCAGAAGCCAAGCTGTAAGACCTGAGCAAAGTGGTACCGAGCTACACAAATCTCTACTCAGCCCGCATTACCGAGGGAACACCATGTTTGATTCATCAGTCACACTCGCTTCTTATGATCCCGAAATCTGGGAAGCCATTCGGGAAGAAGACTCTCGTCAGGAAGATCATATTGAGCTGATCGCCTCTGAGAACTACACCAGCCCGCAAGTCATGGAAGCCCAGGGCAGCAGCCTGACCAATAAATACGCAGAGGGTTATCCGGGAAAGCGTTACTACGGTGGCTGTGAGTATGTGGATATGGTGGAAACTTTGGCGATCGAGCGCGCCAAAGAGCTGTTCGGTGCCGATTATGCCAATGTGCAGCCTCACTCCGGTTCTCAAGCTAACTCTGCTGTTTACCAGGCGTTATGCGCGCCAGGAGACACCGTTTTAGGAATGAGTCTGGCCCATGGTGGTCACTTGACCCATGGTGCTCGAGTCAACTTCTCAGGCAAGATTTACAACGCGGTCCAATACGGGTTGAACCCGGAAACTGGCGAAGTAGATTATGAAGAAGTGGAGCGTTTGGCTCTCGAGCATAAGCCTAAGATGATTGTTGCCGGCTTCTCTGCATACAGTCGTGTAATGGATTGGGCTCGTTTTCGTGAGATTGCGGATAAGGTTGGTGCTTACCTGTTTGTCGATATGGCACACGTTGCTGGCCTGGTTGCTGCTGGAGAGTACCCTTCGCCAATTCCCCATGCGGATGTAGTGACCTCTACGACTCACAAAACCCTACGGGGTCCACGCGGAGGCATTATCCTGGCACGCGCCAATGAAGAAATTGAGAAGAAGCTGAACTCCGCCGTATTCCCCGGTGGTCAGGGTGGCCCGCTGATGCACGTTATTGCAGCCAAAGCGGTTTCTTTTAAAGAAGCGATGAGCCCTGAATACAAGGCTTACCAGAAGAAGGTGGTAGAGAATGCTCGCGCAATGGCGGAGACCTTCCTGGATCGTGGTATCAATATCGTTTCCGGTGGTACCGATGACCACTTGATGCTAGTGGACCTGATTGGTAAAGAATACACTGGTAAAGATGCTGATGAGGCCCTGGGTAATGCAAATATTACTGTGAACAAGAACGCAGTCCCCAATGACCCGCGCTCTCCATTTATCACCAGCGGCCTGCGTGTTGGAACCCCGGCGATTACTACCCGTGGCTTCGGTGTGAAGGAAACCCAGCAATTGACTCAATGGATTTGTGACATTCTCGATGCCTTGGAAAAGGGTGATGCAGAGTCCACTATTACCGAAGTGAAGCAGAAGGTTCTTGAAATCTGTGCGCAATTCCCTGTGTACAAGAAGGCCTGATAGCTCTTCCAGTTAAAAAAGCGGCTTGTTGGGCCGCTTTTTTTATGGGAGTACATGCCCGTTCTTAACCTGTCTGACCGACTGCACCGGTGCGGTGCGTCGCGCAGACACACAGTGCAACGGCTGTGGTAAACTGCGGCCCATTTTCACTCCCCTGGGGGCGATCCCACATGCACTGTCCGTTCTGCAGCGCAGAAGAAACCAAAGTAGTCGATTCCCGCTTGGTGGCCGAGGGCGACCAAGTGCGCCGCCGGCGCGAATGCCTTGAGTGTCACGAGCGTTTTACCACTTTTGAAACAGCGGAATTGCTTCTGCCGCGGGTAATCAAACAAAACGGTCAACGTGAACCGTTTAACGAGGATAAGCTGCGCGCGGGTATTCAGCGTGCGGTGGAAAAGCGCCCGGTCAGCACTGAGCGGGTAGAATCTGCAGTATCTCAAATCAAGCATGCTTTACAGGCGACTGGTGAGCGCGAACTACCGGCGCGCGCTATTGGTGAACTGGTTATGGAGCAGCTGCGGGAATTGGACCAGGTGGCCTATGTGCGATTTGCTTCGGTCTATCGGCGCTTTGAGGATGTCAGTGACTTCAGTGAAGAGATTGAGCGCCTGACCAGTAAGGAAACCCAACGGAAATGATTCAAGTGGCTGTAAATACACCCCAATCCCTGATGGCCCGAGCTATCCAACTGGCGGAGCGTGGGCTGTATACCACTATGCCCAACCCCCGTGTGGGTTGTGTGATCACCGATAGCAAGGGTGTTGTTGTCGGCGAGGGCTGGCATCAACGTGCTGGTGAGCCCCATGCAGAAATTGAAGCCCTACGCGATGCAGGAGAGCGAGCCCGGGGTGCTACGGTCTATGTGACCTTGGAGCCCTGTAGCCATACTGGTCGCACTGGCCCTTGTACAGAGGCGTTGATCGAAGCTGGTGTCTCTCGTGTGATATACGGAATGCAGGATCCTAACCCCAAGGTGGGTGGCAAGGGGCTACAAAAACTACGCGATGCCAATATAGAAGTGGAGGGGCCTCTTTTAGAGGATCAGTGCCGCGCGCTCAATCCGGGTTTTATCAAGCGGATGACTTTGGGGCTTCCCCTAGTGCGCAGTAAATCTGCGATGAGCTTGGATGGACGTACGGCGATGGCCAGTGGTGAGTCCAAGTGGGTGTCCGGACCTGCGGCGCGTGCCGATGTACAGCGTTTACGGGCACGCAGTTGCGCAATTGTGACCGGCGTAGAAACAGTGCGATTCGACAACCCAAACCTAAATGTGCGCGCCGATGAAATGGCCCTTGAGCTGCTCGCTGCTGAACAGGCAGCTGAGGTACAGCCACTGCGGGTGATTGTTGATAGCCAGCTGCGCACCCCGGCAAAAGCCTTTATTTTACAGGGCGATGCCCCCACACTGGTGTGCACCACCGAGCGTGCGGACCCGGAGCGTCGCGAGCGCCTGGAACGGGCAGGTGCTGAAGTCATCATTCTGCCACAGGGCAAAGAGGGGAGGGTGGACCTGCTCGCTCTGCTCGAGGAGCTGGCGCGACGCCAATGTAATGAGATCCTGGTGGAGAGTGGTGCGACCCTTTCCGGTGAGTTCCTATATCGCGGCCATGTAGATGAGCTGATAGTCTATTTGGCTCCCAAGCTACTCGGCAGCACGGCGCGGCCGCTATTCGAGCTGCCAATTGAGCGTATGGGCTCGGTGCTGCCGATCACGATCACTGATATGCGCGCCGTCGGTCACGACTGGCGTATCACTGCAACTACCGATATTGAGCGCTGATGTTTACCGGAATTATTGAAGCTGTTGGTGAAATCGCCGAGCTGCAGCCCCAAGGGGGAGATCTGCGTGTGCGCGTCAGGAGTGGCAAGCTGGATCTTACCGATGTCCAGCTTGGGGATAGTATCGCAACCAATGGCGTTTGCCTAACAGTAGTGGATCTGCCTGGTGATGGTTATTGGGCGGATGTCTCTGCAGAGACTCTCGATGTTACTAGTGTCAGTAGCTGGAAAAAAGGTGACCGAGCTAATCTGGAAAAAGCACTGACACCCCAGACCCGCCTTGGTGGGCATATTGTCAGTGGCCATGTGGATGGCATTGGTGAGGTTGTGTGGCGTAAATCCGAGGCCCGGGCCGAGCGCTTTCGTTTGCGCGCGCCGGAAAATCTGGCCCGCTATATTGCGCTCAAAGGGTCGATCACTGTTGACGGCACCAGCCTCACGGTCAACGCGGTGGATGGTGCAGAGTTTGAACTGACGATTGTGCCGCATACGCTGCAGGAAACCATTATGGGAAGCTACAGCGCAGGTACCCAGGTCAACCTCGAGGTAGATCTTATTGCACGCTATCTTGAGCGCCTGCTGCTCGGTGATAAAGCAGCCAAATCCAGCGGTGAGGGTATGACTCTTGAATTTCTCGCCCAGCATGGGTTTTACAAGCGCTAGCCGGTTTCGTCCCGGCATGCCGCGCCAGTGAGGGCGGGTGGGAGTGAATAGCAGGGATAGCCGCTCAATTAGCAATTGATAAATTTATCCAGAGTTAACAATGGAACTAAATACGGTTGAAGAACTGATCGATGATATCCGCCAGGGCAAAATGGTGATCCTGATGGATGATGAAGATCGTGAGAATGAAGGTGACCTGGTGATGGCGGCGGAGCAGGTACGCGCCGAAGACATCAATTTTATGGCTACCCATGCCCGCGGACTGATTTGTATGCCCATGTCCAAGGAGCGCTGTGAGCAACTGGACCTGCCGCTGATGTCGCGGGACAACGGTGCCCAGTTCAGTACAAACTTCACTGTATCTATTGAGGCTGCTGAGGGGGTTACTACCGGTATTTCTGCTGCAGATCGAGCGCGCACCGTACGCGCCGCAGTGGGCAGGAATGCCAAGCCCAGTGATATCGTACAACCCGGCCATATTTTCCCGATTATGGCCCAGCCTGGGGGCGTATTGAGCCGTGCGGGCCATACCGAGGCAGGCTGCGATCTGGCGCGTCTGGCGGGTTTCGAGGCCGCCGCTGTGATCGTTGAGATCATGAATGAAGACGGCACTATGTCGCGCCGCCCGGATCTGGAAAAGTTTGCTAAGGAACACGATCTCAAGATCGGTACTATCGCCGACCTGATTACCTATCGCGCTTTGAATGAAAAGACCGTTGAGTGTGTTAATGAGCGCAAAGTGCGTACCGAATTTGGTGAGTTCAAATTGCGTACCTATCTCGATAAAGCACGACGGGAGAGACATTTCGCATTTATTAAAGGGGATCCCACTCCGGAAGAGCCGACTCTGGTGCGGGTGCATGTGGGCAATACACTGCGTGATGTACTCACGATTCGCCGAGGCGACGAAAAATTTGTCCCCTGGACTTTCCGCCGCGCAATGCAGCGTATTGAGAAAGAAGGTAAAGGCGTTGTGGTGCTTATCTGCCACAACGAAACCACCGAAGAGATTGAGGAAAGTATCGACTGGCTGATCAGCGGCAAGCAGCAGCGCCCCAGCCAGGACCTGGTCTACAAGCAGGTGGGCACAGGTTCTCAGATACTGCGTGACCTCAAGGTACGCAAGATGCGCCTGATGAGTGCACCGTTTAAGTTCAGTGCCATTTCCGGATTTGAATTGGAAGTGGAAGAGTATCTGAACGCCGAAGAGTAAATAGAGCTGTAACGTCGACAAGTACCGGCGTTATAGAAAGAAATATGGACTGGAAATTATGAATAATATTCAAGTGATCGAAGGGGATTTTGTCGGCAGCACTGGCAAGTATGCGCTGTTGGTCAGTCGCTGGAATAGTTTTGTCGTTGAGAGCCTGAAAGATGGTGCGCTGGATACCCTGCGTCGTAAGGGCATCAAGGATGAAGATATCACTATTTACTATGCGCCGGGTGCTTTCGAATTCCCATTGGCCGCTCAAAAATTGGCTGATACTAAGAAGTTCGATGCCATTATTGCCCTGGGAGCGGTGATTCGTGGCGGCACCCCACATTTTGAATATGTGGCTGGCGAGTGCACCAAGGGCCTGGCCCAGGTATCACTGAATACCGGTATCCCGGTGACTTTCGGTGTGCTTACCGTGGACTCTATCGAACAGGCGATTGAGCGATCCGGCACCAAGGCCGGTAACAAGGGTTGTGAGGCCGCCGAGACAGCCCTGGAAATGGTTTCCCTGCTCGGCAAAATTTAAATTGCCGAAGTGCCGGCCTATTTTGCCGGCACTCCCCATTCTGTGAAGTATCTACCGGAAAAAACAATGACCGTAACTGCATCCGCTCGCCGCAAGGCGCGTCACTACGCCATGCAGGCGCTCTATCAGTGGCAGATAGCCGGCGCCAGCCTCAATACGATTGAAGCCGAATTTCATGCTGACAATGATATGAGCAAGACCGACGTGGAATATTTCCGCGATATTTTCCACGGTGTTGCCAAGAACCTGGACGAAGTTGAGAGTGCTTTCACTCCACACTTGGATCGTAAAGTGGATGAGCTTGACCCAGTTTCCAGAGCCCTTCTGCGTATGTCCACCTACGAGTTAAAAAATCGTATTGATGTGCCTTACAAAGTTGTCATTAACGAAGCTGTAGCCTTGGCGAAAAAATTTGGTCCTACCGATGCCTTCAAATTCATTAACGGCATCCTGGATAAAACCGCTGCGGATCTGCGTGCGCCTGAAGTGGCGGCGGACAAGAAAGCCTGAAGCAGAAAATGGGAGCTTCACCGGGCGAGTTTGAAATTATCCGTGACTTTTTTGCCAGTGCCCCGCAAGGGGAGGGTGTGGTCCTGGGAATTGGCGACGATTGCGCCTTGCTACAGGCTCCCAGCCAGGGCCAATTGGCTACGTCTATGGATACTTTGGTGGCGGGTCGGCACTTCCCCGCCGATGCTGACCCGGCGGCAATAGCTGCCCGAGCGCTGCGGGTTAACCTCAGTGACCTGGCTGCCATGAATGCCCGACCACTCTGGTTTACCCTGGCGCTTACCTTACCTGAGAGTGATGCTAACTGGTTGCGCAAATTTTCCAGTGGCTTATTGCAAACCGCTGCACAGTTTGGCGTTTCCCTGGTGGGGGGCGACACTACAGCCGGCCCCCTGTCGATTACTATCCAAGTGATTGGACAGACTGCCCGGCCATTGCGCCGTGATGGTGCCGGTTGCGGAGATTCTATTTATGCTAGTGGCCCTCTGGGGGCGGCAGCTGCTGCCCTGCCGGTAATTCTCGGTGATCAGCGGGTGCCAGCTGAGGTGCAACATCAGGCTGAGCGCGCCTTTTATTTTCCCGAGCCGCAATTCGCCACTGCGGCAGCGATTTCTGACTTTGCCAGCAGCGCTTTGGATATTTCCGATGGCTTGATTGCAGACCTGGCCCATATTTGTGAGTCCAGCCACGTCAGTGCTGATATTTATCTGGAGCGCCTGCCTGTTTCTTCTCTAGCGCAGTCACTTGCTGGTGCGAACGCATTGTCCTTGTCTGCCGGTGGTGGCGATGATTACCAGCTTTGTTTTACTGTGCCCCCGGACAAGGTGGAATCAGTGGAAAAGCTGGGGTTGGGAGTAACTGCTATTGGCACTCTAAGTGCTGGCGATGCCAAAGTGCGTTGTTGGCACAATGGAGAGCCCTGGCAAGCACCCACGGCGGGTTACCAACACTTTTGAGCTAGTGTTTTTTTACGAAGGAATGCCAATAGAGGCCCTGGATACAAACATTATGAGTGCACAGAACCCGACTTTTTCCCAGCTCCTGCGTGACCCCACCATGCTACTGGCTTTTGGTTTTGGTTCCGGCCTCGCTCCAAAGGCGCCTGGCACCTTCGGCACCTTGGTTGCGATCCCTTTTTGGTGGTTAATGCAGGGGTTGTCACCGGCTTGGTATCTTGGGATTGTTGTTGTTACGGGCCTGCTGGGTTGTTACTTGTGCGGCGAGGCTGCCCGCAAGCTGGGTGTACATGATCACGGTGGGATTGTCTGGGATGAAATGGTGGGGTATTGGCTCACCATGTTTTTGGCCCCTGCTGGTTGGGCTTGGGCACTGTATGGTTTTGTACTTTTTCGCTTGTTTGATATTACCAAGCCCCCTCCTGTCAATTGGGCCGATAAGAAAGTAGGTGGTGGCATCGGGATTATGCTGGACGATATACTGGCTGCTGCTTACGCAGGGTTGGTGCTGCAATTGACCGCCTGGATATTGGGAGCCTAGCGTGATAAGGAAGGCGCGATGCGCAGTTACATACTGTTTTTATTTGGGTTGCTGATTACCGTCGAGGTAGGGGCACAGCAGGTGCAGTTGAAAGGCCTGTTCGGCGATAGTGCCTTATTGGAAATCGATGGTCGCCAGCGAATATTGAAAAGTGGAGATAAATCTCCTGAAGGCGTCACTCTTCTGGAGGCAACTACCAGCCACGCACGCATCAATGTGGCCGGGCGCGAGCAGAAACTCACCCTGGATGCACCCATAGCGGCAAGCTATACCAAAGCTGGAAAGGCGGAGGTCCGACTTTCCGCTGATAGTCTAGGCCACTACAGCATAGATGCCTGGGTGAATGGAATGCGGGTACCGATGATGGTGGATACTGGGGCAACCAGTATCTCTATCAATTACCCTACTGCGCGGCGCCTTGGTTTGAACCTCAACTCAGCCAGGAAAATACCCATTTCAACCGCAAATGGGGTGACGAGTGCCTACCTGATAAATCTCAGCAGTGTCACGATTGGCGGTATTAAATTGCACAATGTTGCGGCCACGGTGCACTCCGATGACTTCCCCCGCGTCGTCCTCCTGGGAAACAGTTTCCTTAGCCGGGTGGATATGGAACAGCAGAATGGCGTACTTGTTTTGCGCGCCCGGCACTGAATTGAAGAGGTATTAAGTTGACCATTCGATATGTAGAGTCCTCAAAGCTACCCACATCCTGGGGAATGTTTGAGATGCACGGTTTCGAGGAAGTGGAAACCGGTAAAGAGCACGTAGTGCTCACTATGGGTGACTTCGATACCGAAGAGCCCCTGCTGGCTCGGATTCATTCAGAGTGCCTCACCGGGGATGCGCTCTTCTCCCTGCGCTGTGACTGCGGTGCTCAGCTACAGCATGCGATGCATCGCATCGCTATGGAAGGGCGTGGAGCTATTTTCTATCTCCGCCAGGAGGGCCGTGGTATAGGCCTTTTAAACAAGATTCGTGCTTACCACTTGCAGGATTGTGGTGCGGATACGGTGGAAGCCAATGAGCAATTGGGCTTTGGCGCCGATATGCGGGATTACTCGATTCTGAAAGCGATGATCGAGCACCTGGGAATCCACGCCATTCGCCTGATGACCAATAACCCGCGCAAGGTAAAAGCGCTGGAGGATCTGGGCATTAATGTGACTGAGCGCTTACCGCACCAGTCCGGCCGCAACCCGCACAATGCCAAGTACTTGTCCACCAAGAAAGGTAAGCTTGGTCATTTGATTGAAAACGAGGATGAAGAAGGAGGAGAGGAAAAGTAACTCTCACTCCATTTCAGGCACCCCCAATAAAAAGGCTGGTTAATTCCGGCCTTTTTATGTTATGGAAATTATTTAAAGCCGAGTTCGGGTATTTTTAGCCCGGCTTTAAATCATATATCGGGCTCTTAATCTTTAAAGACCTTGCCCCCTTTCATTACAAAATCCACGTCTAGGAGTTCCTCAATATTATCCAGTGGCGAGCCTTCGGTGGCGATAATATCGGCGTATTTACCGGATTCAATGGTGCCCAGTGAATCGTTCATATCTATCAGGTCTGCGGCATTAACGGTAGCGGATTGCAGGATGGCCATATTGTCCATACCCGCTTCACTCATCAGGACTGCTTCGCGGGCATTGATGCCGTGCTTGGATACACCTGAGTCGGTGCCGAAAGCAATTTTTACCCCGGCACTTACCGCTTTGCGGAAATTACTGCGCATATCACTACCCACGCGAATCGCTTTTTCTTTCTGTGCCTCGGATAAAACATCGGTGTTTTTAGCCAGCTGCACCACAGTATCGCCGGCGAGCAGAGTTGGAACCAGGTAGGCACCGGTTTCTTTAAAGAGCTTATGGGCGCGGGGGCCTGCATAGGTGCCGTGCTCAATACTATCTACACCGGCTTCCAGTGCAGCGATAATGCCTTCTTCCTGGTGCGCATGGCTGGCGACTTTGCGCCCCATGCGCTGGGCTGCCTGCACGACTTCTTTCAGCTCATCCATTTCCATCTGCTGGCCGGTACCGGTAGCGCGATCAGTAAGCACACCACCGGTAGAGGTAATCTTGATAAAGTCAGCGCCGTATTTGATCGCATGGCGGGTCGCGCGGCGGCAATCATAGGGGCCGTCGCATACAGTTCTGGTTTTGTCGTCATGCAGCTCCATTAATTCAGGGCTGACTCCGCTGATATCTGCGTGGCCACCGGTAATACCCACTCCGCCGGCTGCGATAATGCGTGGGCCATCTACCCAGCCTTTGTTGATAGCGTCACGCATTGCATACATTTCTTCACCGCTATTGCCCGCATCGCGCACAGTGGTGAAACCAGATTTCAGAATACGCATGCCAAACATTTGCGAGCGCATCTGGGTCAGTGGCATGGACATCTTTAGGGCTTCGGAATCGTTTCTCGGGCCCAACTCAGTTTGTAGATGAACGTGCATATCCATTAAACCCGGCATCACGAAGCTGTCCTTAAGATCAATGACTTTGGCACCATCTCTGTTCACATAACCAGGGCTGACAGAAGTGATCTTGCCATCCTCGATAATTACGCTTTGCTCTTTTAAAGGTTTTTTACCGGGAACGGCGAGTAGTGTGCCTGCGTGAATAACCGTGGTTTCTGCCAGTACTGCGGATGAGAAAAGAGTCGCTGCGATACCGCAAAGAAGGAGACGCTTCATGATTTGTACACCTATTTATTATTTAGGCACACGCTAAATCAATCTGCGGAATATGACAATTGCGGGTTAATCACTTGGTGAGGGCCGGGAAATAGTTTCTAAAAAATGCAAAAAAAGGCCAAAAAATCCGGCCTTTTTAATTTTACGGAGAATTAATATCTACTGCGTGGCTGCACAAATACTGCGGTAGTACGGCCGGGCAGGGTAAAGGTACCGCTGCTCCTATCAAATTTCACTTTGTACAGGCGTGAGTCTACAGAGCGGCGCTGACGTGGGTGCTTGAACAGGTACTCACCAATGAGGTTTTCGCTGGTAAATTCCAATGATTCGTCATCGCCATTAAACAGCACCACAATACGTTCAAAGCGGCGATCGATGCTGCCACTGGAATCGGATAACTCCATCACAATCAGTCCAGGAATCTGGTCGGGTCCGGTGTTGAGGAAATTGAGGTGTGCCTCTACGGACTCTGCATCAGACAAGCGGAACAGGGGAGAGCTGTTGCGAATCGCCAGCTGCTCGCGGAATAGAGCGGAGCTCCACAAGCGGTGCCGGCGCTCGGGAGCCAATTCCGGGTTTGCCAGTAAAGGTTGCATCAGGGACCAGTTATCTTCGTTTTTATCGGCGATAGGCAAACCCGCACCCCAGTTATCGGTGGCGAGGCTGAAGTCCAGTGCATTAAACCAGTCACCGGAGTTGTAACTGTCCCGATCCATCGACTTTGAGCGCAGGAAATCCTGGCCTGCGTGGATAAACGGCACTCCCTGGGCGAACAGAACCAGGGAATTACTGAATGCCTGGATACGCACTCGTTCAGCCAAGTCGGCGCTGTCGCTGGCTTTGATCTGAACTCCGTCGAACAGCGTCTCGTTGTCATGGGCGGCAATATAATTAATGGATTCCTGCGGGTCGGCGGTATAGCCGGTGGGCTGGCCGTTATAGACCAGCTCGCTGCCGGTAATGATATTGCCGTTGGCATCTTCAAAAGGGTAATCCGCCAGGTTGCCGGCGAGGGAAACGCGGACTTTATCTGCCAGGGTTAGCAGTGTGGCACGCTCATCTTCTCCCTCAAACTTACCGTTGCTGTCGGTGAACAGACCGGTACCAAAGCCCTGCTCCTCAAAGCCTCCGAAGGGGTTGCCGCCACGCACGGAATCACGCAGGCGATCGTTAAAGGTGCCGACACCGCTGCCGGCCATATTTCCCTGGCGGGCCTGTACAAAGCGAGCATCGTCAGCCACCTCGCCAAAATTCCAGCCTTCGCCGTACAGATAGATATCGTTGCCATCGACACCATCGGCTGCCGGGGTCAGTGATTGCAATGCCGCTTGCGCATTGAGGATATTGTCGAGGCTGTGGTGTCCCATCAGATCGAAACGGAAGCTGTCCACCTTGTAGGACCGGGCCCAGGTGACCAGGGAATCGATCATCAGCTTTTCCATCATGGCGTGCTCACTGGCGGTATTTGCGCAGCAGCTGCTCATTTCCACACCGCCCTCCAGATTGCGGCGGTGATAATAGCCGGGGACGATTTTATCGAGTACGGAGTTGTCGTATTGGCCATAGGAGCTGGTGTGGTTGTAAACCACGTCCATCACCAGTCGCAGGCCGGAGTGGGATAACCCTTGCACCATTTGACGGAATTCGCGAATGCGCGCAGGTCCATCGGGAGCGCTGCTATAGCTGCCTTCGGGGACCGTGTAGTGCAATGGATCGTAGCCCCAGTTAAAGCCATCGGTATCGCGAACAGAATCCACCTGGGCTTGCTGCTCGCTGCTGTCCGATGCGTAGTCTGAGAGGTCCGGGGTTTGCTGCTGCGTGCGATCCTCATTGACTGTGGCAAAGTCAAAGGCCGGCAGCAGGTGGATATGGGTGAGGCCGGCGCGGGCCAGTTTATTGAGGTGGTGCATGCCGTCGCTGTGCTTGCGGGTGAAAGCCCTGAAGGTGCCGCGCTCTGCTTCGGGGATAGTTTGATCTGTAATACTGAAATCGCGTACGTGCAGCTCGTAGACACTGATATCTTCCGGCTGGGTTAACTTGGGCTTGCGCAGGCGGTCCCAACCGCGCGGCTTCAGGTCCCGGTCATCCAGGTTGACGATCTGGCTTTTGCCGCTATTGATGGAGAGACTCAGGGAGTAGGGGTCGGTGACCAGATTGGTTTCAATCTGGCGGCTGAAGTAGGAATACACCTCGACTTCGTAGAGGTAAAAGCTGCGGTCCCACTGCTTATCGATATCGGCACTCCAAACCCCGGTAGATTCATCGCGCAGCATGAATACCACCTGATCGGCGCTATCGCTGCTGGAGTCTGTAAACAGGTGCAGCTTTACTACCCGTGCGGTGGGAGCCCAAAGATCGAGCTGGATATTCTCCTCGCCGACACGGGCACCGAGTTCACCGTCGTAGTAGAAGCGATCATCGAGCGCGCCTGCCATCTGCACACCAGTCGCATCCAGTAACGTGCCCTCCGCATCGTAAGCGGCGAGGGCGAGTTGCTGGGTTACCAGATCACTAGTGGAAGCCTGCCCCGGCAATTGCCAGGCACTGAAACTGGCCAGGTGCGGGAATTTTTGTTGGGCGCTGTCGGGCAGGGTGGCGAGAGGGGTGAGATCGATGGTGCCATCGGAACGGATATCACCGTCCTCCAGTTTTAGCTCGGCGCTGTTGCTGTAGTGCAATTTAACCTTGGTGCCTTCCTGTACCTGGATATCCCAGGCAAAGCTGCTGGTATCCACCCAGTGAGCTTTATCGCTGCTCAGGTCACCCTTGGCGAAGCCGTCACTGCTGACGGTGACTTCTTTACTATTCGAGTCAAAAGCAAAGTAGATTTCGTCGTAATCGGCGACCACGGTAAAGCTGACGTTGGCTCCATTGTTGCCGTAGCTCTCCTCCCAGCCTTCGTGCAGTGCTACCTTGAATTCATAGGAACCGGCAGGAAGCGCTGAGGTGATAAAGGTGTAGGTGCCATCTCCATCGGCATCCTGCATCCAGCTGCGCAGGCAACTGGGTTGCCAGTCTCCCGGACACCCGAGCAGGGATTGGAAGTTGCCGGCTACAGCGGCGACCACGCTACTGTGGTTGTCGGTGATCCAGTGAGTCTCGTGGTCGTAGATAAATTTAACTTCGCGGGCCTCATCCAGGCTAAGGGAAATATTACCGCCGTCCCGCTGGCCGCCCCATCCATAATTTTCATCCCAGCTGTTGTTGAGAGCGGCTTTGTACTCCCAGTTGCCGGCGGGTATCCAAAAGCTGCCTTGCCATTTGTTGTCTTCGCTGTCATAGCTGAGCAGGGTGGCGACACAACCTGGTTGCCAGTCGCCATCGCAGCCCAGTTGGCTTTGTAGGTTGCCGGGAATATTGACCTCTGTGGGATCTGGTGTGTCAGATGCCCAAACCGGTATTTGGTTGGAGCAGAAGACTGCCCCCAGAATCAGTCCCACCCTTGTGCCGGGCCCTGTAAATTTTGTTGTTGGCATAGCGCTTCCCATTTTTTGTTGTACTTGTTGCGGTTCTCTCAGTTGGTATTGAATCGCAGTCACGCATTGACGGCCTCCCACCCCGAGGAGGTGGAGGTCTGGGGGAGGTGGTTGGGGGTGTCATAAAACCTTTATAAATTCGTCACTTGGTGGAAACACCCGCAGGAGAAGATGCTTCTCGAGTAAACGCGATGGCGAAAGAAAAAGCCGGATCTATACTCAACTGATCGGGTTATGGTGAGTCGAGAAAGGTGATGCACTCGCTGTAATCGGATTCGAAGGCCGGCTTTTGCCGGCTTTGCTTTTTGTGGCGGGGCAATTACTAAAAGGCTTCCCGGGATTATCCTTGCTCCTATCCCCGGGTAGTGCTAATTTGCCCATAGCCCGCCAGGTACTTTGGCGGAATCCAGAACTCAATGACTGCGGAGGATGATTGATGATTGTTGCAACCCTCCGTCGGGTCCAGTAGCAGCCTCCACCTGCCCACGCCCGGCGATAGATTCCTAGACGTCGGGCTTTCCCTGAGAAAGCTCTGTTGGCCGCGTATCTGCGGTCGCTTGGTGCTTTGTTGCGCCCAGAGGGTTTCAATCTTGAGTAAATCTCACTTTACCCGCCGGTCTGTTAATAGATTCGGCACTAAATCCCTATCTATCAAAATTGAGCGGGAAGCTTCTCTGCTACAAAAACTCGGTTGGAAGTCTTTTTTCCAACAGCAGCTGACGCTCGAAGAACTCGAGCAGTGTTTACCGCTGCGGATTATGGCTGTACACCGCAGTCGCCTGGAATTGGCCGGCGAGCAGGGGGCTGTGTCCCTTCCCCTAACCGGGAGTCTTGTGGCTAATTTGCCGGCGGTGGGGGATTGGCTGTTGTTAGAGAAGAGCAGTGGATATTTCGTGCGTTTGTTGAGCCGCAGCAGCCAGTTTGAGCGCATGGCAGCTGGGGGGCATCAGGTGCAGATGATCGCCGCCAATGTCGATAGTGTTTTTATTGTTTCGTCCCTGAATGATGACTTTAACCTCTCACGTATTGAGCGCTACTTGGCTCTGGCACGGGAGTCCGGTTGCCGCCCACACCTGATACTGACTAAGGCCGACCTGTGTGAAGATATTGCCCCTTTTCTTCAGGCATTGCGCCCATTCGGTGAATTACCTGTTGCAATGGTAAATAGCCTGGATCGAGAAAGCGTGGCACAGCTGCGCCAGTGGTGCTTACCTGGGGAAACTATCGCGCTGTTAGGTTCTTCTGGAGTGGGTAAGTCCACTTTGCTAAATGCGCTGTCTGGCGAATCCCTGGCTGAGACTGGGACCATTCGCGAAGCCGATAGCAAAGGGCGCCACACTACACGGAAACGCTCTCTTCACTCCCTGAGTTGGGGAGCGCTGTTACTCGATAGCCCTGGAATGCGGGAGCTGGGGTTGGTGCATGTTGAAGATGGCGTGGCGGAGACTTTTTCCGATATTGAGGCCTTGGCCAGGGAGTGTCGCTTCTCTGACTGCCAGCACCAGTCAGAGCCAGGCTGTGTGGTACAAGAGGCAATAACTGACGGTTCGCTGGATGATCGGCGCTTGCGCAATTGGCAAAAACTGCAACAGGAACTAAGCCGTAACGGTCAAACTCTGGCGCAGAAACGGGCAGGGGAAAGAGCGCTATCCCAGATGTACCGATCTGTGCAAAACCAGGCGCGTAAACACAAATATTCAGAAGATTAATAGAACTGGCACCCGGGAATTTTCCCGGGTGCTTCTCAATTAATGAGAGAGTTTTAAAGTGACAACGCCTACGATAATGAGCAAAACTCCCAGATAGCGTCCAAGGCTGGTGGAGTCTCCAAAGAACAGCACCCCTACCGCAAAGGCTCCGGCGGCACCAATTCCAGTCCAGACCGCATAGGAAGTACCAATAGGTATCTCCCGCTGCGCCAGCCACAGAAGAAATCCACTGCCCCCAATAAATACCACAGCCATAACCACACCCAGAAGGCGGGTGTTACTTCCCTGTGAAATTTTCAGTCCCAGCACCCAACCAATTTCGCATAGTCCAGCGAGTATTAAGTAGAACCAGGCCATGATATTCCTTTAAAAATAGCTTTGGGGATTTCAACTTCAGCGCCGCTTGTGACGCTTGCTTGTTGATAAACACATTGGATGGTCAATAGAAAAGATATAGCTGAGAATGGAGGAAACGCTTTTTATGAGGCTTGGGACAGGCTAAGCGGCAGATCACACTTTTCTTTAGCAGCTGCGATTTCCGATATAATCAGGTTTGAAGGGAAGTATCCGACGATAAAAATAAAATCAGTTATAGGGAGTTTGACCAAGTTGAAAATGATCCATGGAATAAAAGGAGCCTCATTATTTTTTGTGTCTGTCTGGTTATGTTTTCCCTCTGACTTTTCGTATGGTAATGAGACAAAGATAGAGACCCTGGTTGTTACAGCGGGCAGGTATGATCAGGGCATTGCAGAGCGGGTAGAGAGTATTTCTGTTGTCGACAATGATGTGCTCAAGAAAGCTGGTAACACCCATATCCAACAAAGCTTGGCGAGTGTGCCCGGAGCAAATCTGGCCCGAGGAAATGGGCAGGAATATCTGCCCGCCTTGCGCTCCCCAGTACTGACGGGTGCCGGAGCTTGTGGTGGTTTACTGACAGCAGAAGATGGCATTCCACTGCGCGCAAATGGCTTTTGTAATATTAATGAGCTATTTGAATCATTTAGTGAGACAGCAAGCCGTATTGAAGTCATCAGAGGGCCTGCTGGTACGTTCTATGGTTCTAACGCAATGCACGGGCTGATAAATGTTGTCAGTCGTGACCCTGTTTGGGGTGAGGGCGGATCACTTAATATGGAGGTGGGGCCCCATGACTACTATCGGATGGGTGTTTCAATAGATCATCCCCTGAGTAGTGAGGGCGATGGGATCGGTACAGACTTGTATTTAACGACCGATGGCGGATATAGGAGCCAGTCAGGACTGGATCAACAAAAAGCCAGCTTGCAGTATTTTGGCCATATTGGTGATAGCAGGGTTCGAACTCGCTTGGTAGCGACAAACTTGAACCAGGAGACAGCTGGTTATGTAGAGGGCGAAGTGGCTTATCGCGATCACCGGTTGAGCCGTACAAACCCCAACCCTGAAGCGTTTCGAGATGCCTACGCGCTAAGGCTGTATTCCCTGATCGATATACCTATGCATCAAGGTAGCAAATTACATTTGGCTCCGTACTTTCGCAAAACTGGAATGCGTTTTCTTCAGCACTATTTGCCAGGCCAGCCTGTGGAGGAAAATGGCCAAAAAAGTATTGGGGTAAGGAGTAGTTATTATCTGAATCTGAGTGGCAGGTTTAATCTGGTTACCGGTGTTGATACAGAATTAAGCGAGGGGTACCTCTTAGAAGAGCAGGAGAGTGCCACCAAAGGATCTGAATTTCTTCAGGCGACGATCCCGGTGGGGAAGCATTATAACTACGAAGTGACAGCTTGGAATATAGCTCCCTATGTGTCAGTAACCTGGCAGATTAGTGATAAATTAGGGCTAACAGGCGGAGTGAGATTTGAGTCTGCCCGCTATGATTACGACAATAAAATGCTTGCTGGGCGTACCGATGAAAACGGCCTGGCTTGTGATTTCGGCGGCTGCCGTTTTAGTCGTCCGGCTGATCGAAAAGATAGTTTTAACAATGTTTCTCCCAAGTTGGGTGCTCTGTTTCAGTTAGATAATGAATTCCAATTGTTTACTCAAGTTGCTCAGGGATATCGAGTACCCCAGGCGACAGAATTATATCGTCTGCAACGGGAGCAAACGGTTGTGGAGCTGGACCCTGAGGAAATTAATAGCTTTGAAATAGGTCTGAGGAAAGCGAGTGAGTCCTTTTCGTTGGAGTGGGTAGTGTATGCGATGGAAAAGCAAAATGTAATTTTCCGCGATGTCGACTACTTTAATCATTCCGATGGTGAAACTAGACATTGGGGGCTTGAGTTGGCAGTCGACTATGAACTTTCTGAAAGTTTACGGCTAAAGGTAGTTTCTAACTATGCTCAACATCGCTACGACGACCAGAGGGAAATACAGGGGATAGAGCTGGACGGAAATTATGTCGACTCTGCGCCAAAAACCTTCGGTAGCTATCGTCTGGTCTGGTCGCCTGAGTCATTTGTATCAGCTGAGTTTGAGTGGTTACATCAGGGAAGTTATTTCACCGACCCTGAAAATGCCCATAGATATGCGGGGCATGATTTGTTTAATCTTCATTTTGCTTGGCAATGGGAGCAATACGAATTATCTGCGCGATTATTGAACATCACTGATAAGGCCTATGCGGAACGCGCCGATTTTAGTAGTTTCAGTGGTGGCCGTTACTTTCCCGGTGAGCCTCGCTCATTTTATTTAGGGATTAATGTAGAGTGGTAGTGAGGCGTAAAAAGGTTTGGTCATTATTTGTTAGTTTGAAGCTTTCTCGGATTAAAGCGGCAAACCAGCATAGGCCGTTGGCCATCCCACATTCCCCTTTTCCTGCAAAAATTAATGCGCCGATGAGGTACTCATGGCGTACAAGCTGTAGCAATCGCGATTGGATTTGGATAGCAACAATGCCCCCCAAGTGACGACAAGGTCGTGGGGATTGTTCACCGATTGGAAACCCTTCTGCAATGGAAATTGAGTCCATCGCAGAAGGTAAGTGAAAGCCGAGGATAAATAGGTGGGCGAACATCGCCTGCCGCAAGAAATTATTAGCTGGTAGCGGGCCGGTCGACTTGTTGTGTAGCTGCGCGAACAGAAACTGAAGTCTGGCTTTCCAGCCAGTTGTCCATACGCTCCTCAAGGATATTGAGTGGCAGCGCGCCAGCGCCTAGCAGGGCATCGTGGAAACTGCGGATATCAAAATTACTGTTGAGGCTTTCCTCGGCTTTTGCACGCAGCTCTTTAATCTTTAATTGCCCTAATTTATAGGCCAGTGCCTGTCCGGGCCAGACCAAGTAGCGGTCAATTTCCACAGTGACATCGTGCAGAGGTTTGGCACTGTTCTCCATAAAGTATTCAATAGCCTGCTCACGGCTCCAGCCCAGCTGATGCATGCCCGTGTCTACAACTAGGCGCACGGCGCGCCACATATCGTAAGTCAGTGCACCAAACTCGCTATAGGGATCTTTGTACAAACCCAGGTCATATCCGAGGCTCTCGGAGTAGAGGCCCCAGCCTTCCACAAAAGCGGTATAGAGAGCCATGCGTCGCAATGGGTGAATATCACTTTGCTCCTGGGCCAGGGCAATCTGTAAGTGGTGGCCGGGCATTGCCTCGTGTACTGTCAGCGCCTCCATTTCCCACTTGGGCCGGCTGGGTAGGTTGTAGGTGTTGGCAAAGAAAATACCTGCGCGGCCAGCCTCATTGGAGCCAGGCTGGTAATAGGCTGTGGTCTGTGACTGCTCTGAGTAGCTGGGAATGGGTTTAACTCCATAGGGCAGCCTGGGCAGGGTGCCAAACAGGGCGGGCAGCTCACCATCGATGCGTTTGGCAATATCCCGGTAGTCTCGCAACAGGGCCTCACGGCTGGTGTGGTAAAAGCGGGGATCAGTGCGCAGGAATTCGGTAAAGGCCTTGAAATCTCCCTGGAAGCCAGTCTTCTGCATGACAGCCTGCATCTCTGCACGGATACGCTTCACTTCGGCCAAGCCTATGCGGTGAATTTCCTCAGGGCTTAGTTCTGTAGTAGTGTTTTGCTCCACCTCATAGGCGTACCAGCGCAGGCCGTCATTGCGGCTGCTAAGAGCGATATTTTTCTGCGCGCCGGGGATGTATTCACGCTCGATAAATTCAGCTATTTGCCGCCAGACCGGTATTAACTGCTTGTTGTAAATATCCAGGGCACGTTGGCGCAGGCTCTGTTGCCTGGCAACCGGAATGCCTTTTGGCATGTCTGCGAAGACCTTGAGCAGCGGGCTCTGTTCCGGAGTTGCTGGAATCAGGGCGCGGATCTGCCTCGGTAAATCACGCAGGGTAATCTGTGGTGGAGTAATTTCCCTCCTGAGCCCCTCACGCATCAATTCCTGGGTTTGCTCAACCAGGGTTGGCAACTTCTCCAAGCGAGCCAGGATATCCTCGTAATCGGCTACCGAGCGGCGCGGCATACTAGATAGTACTGCTGGCACGCTACGCTGGATACCGCTCATGTGGGTCACAGGCTGTAGGTGCTCAGGAAACTGGAAGCCCTTTACTTCGCCAAGCAAATCCTGGTAAAGCAATTGGTAGTCGAGTTGTTGTTTTTCGGACAGCTCGCTGATATCTAGGTTGCGAGTAGCACCTAAAAGGCGGCGGGTCTGTTCTTGACGAACTTCAATGCGTCTCTTTGAATTGTCCACCCAGCGGGCATTCTGGCCGGGGTAGCCTTCATAGGTGGCCATGCTGGGAAAGCTCTCCATAATCCACCGGTAGCGCAAGTCTTGCAGGGCTACCAGCTGTTCGGAGGCGTTCTCAGAGGGAAGGGCTTTAAAGGCCTTTCTGAAAGCTTTCTGGTCCATGGCGGTAGCACTGAAACTGGCAAGCAGGCCTATAGAAGTGACAAGGGCTTTTTTAAAAAACGACATCTTTCCCCCGAATCCAAGCTGAAATTGATAGAAATAAAGGGCTAGGAAAAAGCCCCAGTTGCGCCCGCGTACCTGGATAGAGCTGGGCACACTGCTGAAGTTATCGGCTCGTTGGCTTTGGGAGGCCCCTGGAACGAACCCGATTAGTTAGCCGCTGCTGTGCGGCCTTTGAAGTTGTGTTGGTTAAGTATCTGCAGCCGGCGATGTATCTGCTCTTCAATTCCGGCGGCATCAAGACCGATTCCGGCGAGTAGGTCCTTATGCTTACCGTGCTCGATAATTTGGTCTGGTAGGCCCAACTGCAATACAGGCATGGTCCTGGCAGTGGCATTGAGATACTCAAGTACCGCACTGCCGGCTCCACCGGCAATGGTGTTTTCCTCGATGGTCACCAGCAATTGGTGGCTATCTGCCAGCTCATCAATGAGCGACTCATCCAATGGTTTGACCCAGCGCATATCGGCGAGGGTGGCGCCAAGGCGCTCCGCAGCTGCCATAGCGGGGGCGAGCAGGGTACC
This sequence comes from Microbulbifer epialgicus, assembly GCF_041447265.1. NCBI lineage: Bacteria > Pseudomonadati > Pseudomonadota > Gammaproteobacteria > Cellvibrionales > Microbulbiferaceae > Microbulbifer > Microbulbifer epialgicus. Next base: position 34,240 of record NZ_JBGMEK010000025.1, on the reverse strand, counting down.
GAAATTTAATATTGCCACGCCGCTGCCTTCGCGGAGTAAACGGCCCTTGCCGATGGGAAGCTCTTGCATTTCTTCTTCGATCGTAGCGCCCATGCCGATACCGCGAGGATAACGCACAGCGGCGGGGCCATTGTGGCAGTAGGCGGTATACAGTAACTGGCGGCACTCGTTTTCGTCGCTGGGCGCTGCGATGGCGAGATAGGGCAGGCAGCGCATAAAAGTCAGATCGAAGCTGCCTGCATGGGTTGGGCCGTCTTCACCTACAAGGCCGGCGCGGTCGATGGCGAAGGTGACATCCAGGTTTTGGATGGCAACATCATGCACCATTTGGTCGTAGCCGCGCTGCAGGAAGGTGGAGTAAATGGCCACAACCGGTTTTTGGTCCTCGCAGGCGAGGCCGGCGGCGAGAGTAACTGCGTGTTGCTCGGCAATGGCTACGTCTTGGAAGCGCTTCGGAAAACGTTTGGAAAACTCCACCATGCCGGAGCCCTCACACATGGCGGGGGTAATGCCTATAAGTCGCTCATCCTGGGCGGCAGTGTCACACAGCCACTGGCCGAAGATATCCTGATATTTGGGCAGCTTCTTTTTGCCTGGTACTGCAACCTGGACTTTACTCTCCGGTTCAAGCTTGTTCAGTGCATGGTATCCCACAGGGTCGGCCTCTGCCGGGCCAAAACCTTTGCCCTTGGTTGTGGCTATATGCAGCAACTGGGGACCGGGCTGGCTGCGCAGGTTGCGCAAGGTGTGCACCAGATCGTGCATATTGTGGCCGTCCAGCGGACCTACATAGTTGAACCCCAGTTCCTCGAAAAGAGTACCAGGGGTAATCATGCCCTTGACATGCTCTTCTGTACGTCGTGCCAGCTGCCAGGCCTTGGGTATCGCAGACAGGATCTTGCGGCTGCCCTCGCGCATATTGAGGTAGGTCTTGCTGGCAAGGATCTTGGCAAAATAGGTGGCCAGTCCGCCGACGTTTTTCGAGATCGACATACTGTTGTCATTGAGAACAACCAACATATCCCGACCGGTATGAGATGCGTGATTGAGCGCCTCGAAGGCCATACCTGCGGTCATGGCGCCGTCACCGATAACCGCTACGACTTTACGCTCATCGGGGGAGCCCAGGGCCATACCCAGGGCCGCGCCGATAGAGGTACTGGAATGTCCAACGCCGAAAGTGTCGTAGGGGCTCTCGCTGCGCTTGGGAAAGCCTGATAGGCCGCCCTGCTGGCGCATGGTGAGCATCTGTTCGCGGCGACCCGTGAGAATCTTGTGTGGGTAGGTCTGGTGGCCCACATCCCACACCAGGCGGTCTTCCGGTGTGTTGTAGATGTAGTGCAGGGCGATGGTCAGTTCCACCACGCCGAGGCCGGCGCCGAAATGGCCGCCTGTCTGGCCGACACAATACAGCAGGTATTCGCGTAGCTGACTGGCGAGTTCGGGCAGTTGGCGTTCATCAAGCGTGCGCAATTGGGCTGGCTCGTCGATGGCGTCGAGCAGCGGCGTATGAGGGCGTGTGCGTGGAATTTCTTCGAGCATCAATCGTATCAATGGCTACAGATAATGATAGTGAGGGGGATTGTATGCCCGTGACGGGCATATTGCATCCCAAAGGGAGGCGGGCGCCCCACCTTAGTGGCTACGCTGGACGATATAATCGGCAAGCGCTTGCAGTAATGAGGTATCGCCAGGCAGTGTAGCCAGGGCGTCCAGGGCCTGCTTGTGCAGCCCCTGCAACTTCTCACGGGCGCCATTTACTCCCAGTAGAGAGACATAAGTGGGCTTGTTTAGAAGGGCGTCTGCACCCTGGTTCTTGCCCAAAACCTCGGTATCTGCAGTGATATCGAGGATATCGTCCTGCACCTGGAAAGCCAGGCCAATGGCTTGGGCGTAGTGAGTAATAGTTTGTAGCTGAACACTGTCGGCGCCACCGAGCAGAGCACCCATCCGTGCACTGGCGCAGATAAGGGCGCCAGTCTTCAGGCGGTGCATTGGTTCCAGTTGTTCCAGGGTAAGGGTTTTGTTTACAGAGTCCAGGTCGATGGCTTGGCCCGCGACCATCCCCCGGCTGCCGGAAGCTGCTGTCAACTCCTGTAAAAGTTGCAACTTGAGTGCTGGTTCGGTGTTGTCTGCCAGTAGCAGTTCAAATGCCTGGGTCTGAAGTGCATCGCCGGCAAGGATAGCTGTGGCTTCGTCAAAGGCGATATGGCAGGTGGGGCGGCCCCGGCGCAGATCGTCGTCATCCATTGCCGGCAAGTCATCGTGGACCAGGGAATAGGCGTGAATGCACTCCAGAGCGGCCGCGGTTACATCACATTTGGCTGGATCAAAGTCTCCCCCATGGAAGGCCTTAGCGCAGGCATATACCAGGGCCGGACGCAGGCGTTTGCCTGGGCCCAATGCCGCATAGCGCATAGCCTCAAAGAGTTTTTCGGCATTGGGGACAGGTTGCTCGAGAGTTTCCTGGATTCTTGTTTCAACCCTTGTGGCCGCATCACGGAGAAAGGCCTGCAGTGTCACGGGTGGGGTTCTATTACTCACTCAGGCATCATCCGCGGATTCATCGGTATCGAATGGTATCTCGCGAATATTGCCGCTCTCTTCCATCAGCAGTCTGACCTTCTGCTCGGCACTGGCCAGTTTTTTCTGGCACTCACGGGTGAGCTTTACTCCACGTTCAAAGTCGGCCAGGGCCTCCTCGAGAGGGAGGTCTCCGGCCTCAAGGCGTTCCACCAATTCTTCCAGGGCCTCCAGGCTTTCTTCAAAAGTTGCCGATTTTTTCTTTGCCGCCATAGCATCGCCTCTTAATTCCGGGGCAACCTTAGCCGCTGGCGCGACAAGGGTCAATTAGAGTGCGCTCACTTCCTATAGCTGAGCTATCTCAGGGCTTCAAGGGATAGCAGGTAATGGGCCAGTGCTCTTTTCTGCTGATCGCTGAAGTCATATCTAGGCATAGGGGGTGTCGGTGTATCGAAGTAGCTGGCAAGTGTCTCCAAAGTGTATTTTTTACTCAGTTCTTTTAGTGGCACTTGTTGCTGGTGGCAATGGGCACATTCGTGACTCTGGTAGAGGGCTTTCCCTTCGCGAACGGCGTCGGAGTCTACAGCTAGTGGTTTTTTAGGTATGTTATTGGCGACCTTTAGTGGATAGGGAGCCGAAGATTTTAGCATGTTGCCGGGAGATAGGCGGTAAATCGCCCCAGCGTAGTCGTCGGTGATATAAATTGAGCCCTGGCTATCTTCGGCAATGGCCACTGGTCGGCCGGAAACCTCTGTGCGATCGTCGCTGAGAAACCCCCAGAGGAAATCCCGCTGGGAGATATCCCCACTGTCGTCCCAGTGTAGGGATACCACTTTGTAGCCGTCTTTGACGCTTCGATTCCAAGAGCCGTGCAGGGCTACGAGAGCTGCTCCCCGGTAGTCTTCCGGTTGTTCCGGGCTGCGCAGGAAGCGAATACCTAATGGCGCATTATGCGCGGCAAACTCGTGTACCGGCGGAATTGAAGATGCGATCATCTCTTTTACTGTTGGGTTTTCATCATTAATGAAATCTGGGTCGGGTACCCGGTCTCCATAGGCATAGGGCCAGCCATAGAAGTTGTCTGGCCGGATCAGGTTGAGTTCATCGGGCGGGAGGTCGTCGCCGAGCCAGTCGCGGCCATTGTCCGTGGCGTAGAGACCGCCGTCTTTGGGGGACCAGTCGAATCCAACGCTATTGCGCAGTCCAGTGGCCAGGATTTTAAATTCACTGCCATCGGGCCGCATACGCATTATCGTGGCGCGCCGTGGGTCTTTTTCGATACAGACATTGCAGCTGGAGCCGCTGCTTAGATAAAGCCAGCCATCTGGACCCATTTCGATGGTTTTAGTCCAGTGTCCACTGTCCTCCAGGTTTTTGATAATCCTTTGGTAACTTCCTGCCAGGCGCCCATCGGAATGGTCGAATGGAACCCGCCCAACGGCATCGCTCTCTGCGATGTAGAGCCAGTTTTCATGTAGTGCAAGACCGTGAGGCCGGTTCAATTTGTCGATTAATACGCGCTGGGCATCCGCTTGTCCGTCGCCGTTACGGTCGGGGGATAGCAGGGATACCTGTCCCTTTTTTGGTTGCGATACGAGGATATCGCCCGAGCGGGTGATCACTAACCAGCGCGCCCCGGGAACATCGTCGGCAAATAATTGAAGATTGTATCCCTGAGCGTTTGAGAGCCCACTTAAAACCTGCTGCTCGTTAGTTTTAATGCCACCAAAAAGTTGGCGCCAAGGAATACTTATTCCTGAAGCAACTGCGGATAGGGCGCCTGAAACTACGGCGATAAAGATAAGCAAAAAAATTAGCGTATATTTCAACGTTATTTTCCCTAATTGGATTGCACTTGAAATAAAGGTGTTTATAGTGGCCGCGCTTACCTAATGACCCTTGTTTTACCACAGCGCGCCTACAGGGTCTCCCCCTCCTTTTGTGAAGGAAATATTTCACTTTGTGAGATATGTCTTACACAAATTTCAGCAGATTGCCCCTACTTTTTTCTCGCTTGATGTCCATAATTAACTGGCAGGGACGCACAAGGGACTGCACCTCTGCGGCAAAGGATAAATGGATTGCGCCGCTCGCCCTAGGGATATGGGCACCATCCTGTGAGACGCACCGCCCGGGCCGGATTGCCTGGGCGGTGTTTTAGTTACTCTGCCGAATTTTCCTCTCACTATGCTATTCAAATTAAATTGGTAATTGGTTTGCCTATTACCATGCTCTGGCATTTCTTAAGGAATTTACACGTCTTAGGCAAGACCTCTAGCTGTCTGGAATTTGTAATATTTATCCGCTTTAATGATGAGGTGCCGGCCATAATTTCCCGGGCTGGCGGAGGGTGGCGCATTCAGTAATCTACTATCAGCAGTGCCCGTTTTTCCCCTGGCATCATCGCGCTGCTGGGCAACTGTCTTCATGTCGGTGAACTGGTCGGCTGCTCAACTTCCTGTACTCACTCGTTATTTATTACCGTTGGCGCCTAATCTCCCTTTTCAAGCTGAACCCTGTCTGCTTTTTATGGCTTCGGCTTTTCAAAGTACTCGCTTAATAACTTGTTACTTCTTAAAAGTGTATATTTCTTTGATTGTGGGGAGTCGAATTTATGCAAGCGCGGATTTTACGCCTAAATTTGGCAGGTCAGCCATTGGAGTGGCTCACTTGGCAGGAAGCTTCCTGTCTGTATGTACGGGATTTGGTTACTTGGACTCTCGGTGGAATTGTACAGAGGGTACGCGGTGGATTTAATTGTAGCGGTGAGCGTTCCACTTTGGATTTGGCAGCAATTATTGCTTGCGGAGGTGCTCGTATGGCGCGGCCGCGTAGGCGACCGCCGCTGACAAACCGGGCCTTGTTTTTTCGCGATACCCATACTTGCCTCTACTGCGGCAATATCTTCAATTCAGTTGAGCTTACTCGAGATCATGTTATGCCGGTATCGAGAGGCGGCTTTGACTCTTGGGAGAATGTTGTGACGGCCTGCCGACGATGTAACCAGCATAAAGGCAACCATTTGTTGGAGGATATTGAAATGGAATTATTGGCACTGCCATTTTGTCCAAATGCGGCGGAGTATCTGGCACTGATCAACAGTGAACGGATTCGCGGGGACCAGATGGAATTCTTGCGAGGGCAATTTTCCCGGCGAAGGCAGCAGGGATGGCTACTGCATTAGTTGTGTTTTGTAGAGGCCTGAAATAAAAGAAGGGAGAAGGTGTCCCTCCTTTTATTAATAATATGATGTGTGGGGTTACTGCGGTTTCCCATTCTTCTCAGGGACTGCGGTGCGAATCAGGCCGGTTAAATACTCAGCAAAATTGTGGCCATGATTTTCCATCATTTTTGGAAACATGGATTTGGGAGTCATTCCCGGGAATGTATTCACCTCATTGAGATAGAGTTCGCCTTGCTCTGTCAGAAAGAAATCGATGCGGGATAAGTCTTTCAGCTTAAGAGCTTTAAACGCGCGTACTGAAACTTCATGAATCCACGCCAATTGTTCTTCATTTAGGCCTTCTGCCTCAATAAAGGTTTCAGCGCGACTGGCTGCTGCATACTTTTCTTTATAGGTGTAAAAAGTATCAGATGGTGCACGGACCTCCCCGGGAAGTGTGGCGATTAGCTCTTCCTCAAAGGTGTAAACAGCCACTTCAAGTTCCCTGGCTACCAGGGCTTTTTCAATCAGCACATAGGGTGAAAGAGTAAATGCTTTCTCTATTGCAGCCGCCAATTCCTCCTTGCGGGTGACTTTAAAGCAGCCGACAGAGGAACCCTGGTTGGAAGCTTTTACAAATATTGCTTCCCACTTTTCAAGGGCCGCATGAGCTTTTTCCAACTCCTTTTCTTCCAGGCTGTGCAGGAACAGGTAAGGGGTATTATCTATTCCCAGGGCACTCAGCCACATCTTGGTCTTGATTTTGTTAAAGCAGGTTTTGCTCGCTTCGGGCGCAGATCCAAAGTAAGGGATTCCGAACATCTCCAACTGCGATTGCAGGTCACCGGTCTCCCCAGGGTAGCCATGGATGGCGGGGATTACGTAATCCACATCCCAGGCGTTGTCGTTCTCATCGCGAATCTTGCGATCGTAAAAGATATGGTAAACCCGGCCCTGCTTGTCGGTGAGGCAGCCGCTGGAATCCATCTCCACCCGCTTGAGGGCGATGTCATCAGCTTTGGCCAACTGATCCTCAATGAAATCAGCGGTTCGTAGGGACACTTGGTGCTCGCTGCCGCCTCCGCCGCAGATAAGCAAGGTGTTGATCATAGAGTTATTCCGTCTTGGTGCCGGCCGGCGGTGCCAATAAAACCTGCTGGCATTGTTGTGGCATCGTCTTCGGTTTGGGCTTTGTCGGTTGGGGCTTAGTGCCGCTAAGTATTGCGTAGAATTCGTCGCTAAACCACCAGTCCAGGTCATTGCCGCAAGGATCTGTGCGGACCGGTGCCTGGGGCTTACAATTACTGCTTCCCTTGGGGCAGGCCAGGCGCACATGGAAGTGATAATTGTGCCCCCACCAGGGGCGCACCTTACGCAGCCATTCATTATCTTTACCGGTAATTTCACATAGCTGGCGCTTGATAGTGGGGTGTACAAAGATACGTTCCACCCGCTGGTCCTCGGCGGCCATGCGTAGGATTTTGGGGACTCGTTCGTCCCAGTTTTCCTCAATCAGGCGGTGCTCTTTTGCATCTGCCAGAGGAATAGCTGAGATATTATCGCGCTCCCACTGCGTTAGGGGCCGCTTAGCAGCGCGCTGATCCTGGGAGTACCAGATGTCCACATCCAGGCCAGTTTGGTGGCTGCTATGTCCACCGCTGCCAAAGGGGCCGCCGCGGGCCATGGACATATCACCAATCTGTATTCTGCCCAGGTCATTCTGCGCCACGCTTTGCGAGAAGTCTTTCAGGAAGGCGATAGTATCCGGGTGTGCAAAATGGCGTTCACGGCCTGTACGCACCAGTTGGTAACCCTCACCTCGCAAGGGCAGGGTTTCTCCCCCGGCAAGGCAGCCATTGGTGTAGGTACCGATGCTAGAGGCAGCCTGTGCGCTGGGCTTTTCAGTCTCTTCCCAGGGGTTGGCCTGGGCGATGCTACTGAAAGCGATTGAGGTAATAGCCAGGGCGCGGGCAATCAGCTTGGGGTGTTTGATAGTGGGGTACGTTGATGGAAAGTACATAGATCCCATATTACCGGTAAGTCACTGAAGTCGGACCGCAGTCAAGCAGACCCGACGAGTATAGACAGGCTGCCTGCTAGCTCTGTGACGCAAGTATCTCTTTGCAGTTCCGTATAAGCTGGTCCATTTCATCATCTGTGCCGATGGAAATTCTCAAGTATTCGCTGATACGGGGCTTGTTGAAGTAGCGTACCAGGATATTCCGCTCGCGCAGCGCCAAGTATAGGGTTTCAGCCCCAGGCTCCGGCGGTTTTGCCAGGATGAAGTTTGCCTTGGAGGACACGACCTGGAAGCCCAGCTCTTGCAGGGCTTCCTCACTGCGCTGGCGCGTAGCGATGACCTTGCCGCAGTTATCTGCATGCCAGGCGCTGTCGCGTATAGCGGCGGTTGCAACCTGTTGGGCAATGGCGTCTATTGGATAGGAATTAAAGGAGTTTTTGGCGCGAAGCAGCCCCTCAATCAAATGCTTCTGTCCCATCGCAAAACCGAGGCGCAAGCCGGCCAGGGCATAGGACTTGGATAGGGTGTGGATCACCAGTAGATTAGGGTGTTGATCAATCAATCGAGTCGCACTTTCTCCGCCGAAATCGATATAGGCCTCGTCAATAATCACCACCTGCTCTGATTGCAGGCGCAACAGTTCTTCGATTTGATCAAGTGGCAGGTAGCGGCCAGTTGGTGCATTGGGGTTGGGGATAATGATGCCCCCGGCATTACCGGCAAAGTCCTCTACCGCAAGGGTGAAGTCCGCGCGCAGAGGGATGGTACGGGGTTCAATATCAAAAAGCTGGCAGTACACCGGATAAAAACTGTAGGTAATATCGGGGAATAGCAGGGGGTCGCTACGACGGAAAAAACTGTAGAAACTCAGCGCCAGAACCTCATCGGAGCCATTGCCTACAAATATTTGATTGTCATTGAGATCGTAGCGCTCGGCAATGGCTGCGCGCAGCTCACAGGATTCCGGGTCCGGGTAGCGGCGCAGGGCATCAGCAAAATCGCCTTGGGCTAACAGAGAGAGCGCCTCTGGTGAGGCAGGGTAGGGGTTCTCATTTGTATTGAGTTTGACCAGGTTTTTGCTATTGGCTTGTTCGCCTGGAGTATAAGGTTCCAGCTTTTCCAGTCCAGGGCTCCAAAACGACTTGTTCATTGCTCAACCTCAATGTTACTGCCCGCGTCTTCTGCAGTAGAACTGTCCTTATTCCCCGTTTCTGACTCGTCTTTCTCGATGGGAATATCAAACAGTGCCGGTGAGCCGGCAATAAATTCCTGCATCGGTACCGGTTTGCGCAGCAGCATATTATCGTACTTGAGTTCGGTGGAAATTTCCGGGGCTTCACTGAAGTCGTTGAGCTTGCTGAGGCTTTCAATCAGGCTGAGGCCCAAAAAGCCGATGGGCATTACTAGCGCTACAGCCCAACGCCAGCCGCGCCCAAGGTTGGTGGCCAGATAACAGGCGCACCAGAGCATGGCCGGCAGTATGATTGCGAGCACCAGGAAGTCGAGAGCCTCCATCATATCGCCGATAGCGAAGTTGTAGTTCAGCACCCCGCCAAACCACTCCCAAACGGTATAGCTAAGAGCGCCGATAGCGGCGATAGACAGGTGGGCGAAGAAGTGGGTTTCATGTTTTACCACCCGGCCGATAAAAGCCCAGGCACCGGCGTAAATGACTAGGCCGATGATTGCGCTGGCCAATATATTGACAGCAATTGTCCATTCATAGGTGCGCGCATAGTTGACGTAACTGAGCAGAACCGTGGAACAAGCCACTGCCAATACCAGCAGTATGGCGTTTAATGGGCGAGACAGCCCTGAGAAAAAACTTTCCAGAGAGTGCAACGGCGCAGCTTCTGGCACAGCAGCATCAGAATGGAACAGGCGCAGCCGAGATTTTCCACACTGCACTAAGTCCCCTGAGGTGATTTGGTGTGAGGAGATTTCGCCTGGCTTGACCGACTTGTCCTGGAGGTTGCCCAGCAGTTGGCTGCCATTAATAGAATTCAGGTCGTGCAGAGTGTAACTGCCGTCCTCTTCGTGGCGTATTTCAGCGTGGCGGCCATCGGCATGAATATCCTCAAGGATAGCATCGTTACTGAAAGCGCGGCCCAGAGTGAATTTTTCCCCATCCATGCGGTAACGCATCTGCACCCGGTGGGCACGGTTGAGTTCTTCAATAATCAGTGCCATTGGATCTCGCTTGTGAACTTCTCGGTAAAGGCGTCGGCGGACTCCTGGGTAAAACCGGAGAGGGTAAAGTGGCTGACCAGTGCGCGGTTTTTCTGGTCCACACTGAGGCTCAGGAAGAAGATGTCATATAAATCAGGGAAGTCTTTATAGCGCCTTACACAATAACTGGTGCGTGCAATCAGTGGTTTTTTACTGCGATCTGGTTTTGACACTGGGACATCGCCAGTACGTGGTTGGGAGGTAAAGCCCTGGTGACACCGATAATTGGTTACATCTTCTTCACCAGCACTATTGCCTGGATAAAATGTGCTCATCTGTTGTTCATATTCGGCGTAAAAACGAGCGGGCAACAAATTGTCTGCCTCCAGCCAGAAAAATTCATACTCCACTCTGCCAGTGTTGAACTCGTCAGAAAGGAAAATAACATCTTGCCCAGTGCAGCCTTTATCGATGCGTTTAATGGGGCTTTCATCATCGTCCAGGGTATTGCCCCAACACTTAATGGCCGGCACGATCTCCCCAACTACCTTAGCGTCACCAAGTGAGCGGCGCTTCCAGTCGGCCTGCAGTATCGAGTCGATAATTCGCTGCTGGTTGTCGATAAGCTGCTGGTAGGTGACAGCCTTTAAGTCCAGGGCTTCATCGCGCTGGTGGAAGTGCTGTACTAGCGTGGAAAGCTTGTCTACTGGCACCAGGAAACTCACTTGGTTTCCAGCAGTGGCAACATTAATGCCTACTACTTGGCCGCGGGTATTGATTGCTGGGCCGCCACTCATTCCGGGGTTGATGGAGCCGGCAAAGTGGATACGATCGTAAAAACTGCCGCCGGCAATCCCGTTGTAGGTACCGGGAATCAGTGTCATACCCAGATCCAAAGGATTGCCGAGGGAAACAATGGTTTCGCCCTTCTTGGGGGTGTCGGTGGCAAGTTGAAGATACTCCTTGCCGGGATTGTCCTGGCGCAGCAGGGCCAGGTCGTTCACCACGTCGATATCCAGTAGCTCCAGTGTACCTTTGATGCCGTCAGTGGATAGGTACTCCAATGTGTATTTTTCGGGATCACTGACGGCCTGAGCGACTACATGGTAGTTAGTGGCGAGTAATCCATCGGCGGAAATTTGGAACCCCGAACCGAGACCTGCTTTGGAGTTGGAAGATTTTTCAATTAGGCGAATTTGATAAAGACTGCCGCGGTAATCGCTGTAAAGCTGCTCATAGCCCTGGGCCAGCGCTAGTGCAGACAGGCTGCAGAGCACCCAGGCCAGAAGGCATGCGGGAAATTTGGGCATTTTTGTTTGATTAAATTATGGACAGAAACGGCGATACTACGGGATTTAGGGTAGTGCAACAAGCTCGGCGCAGTGGTAGTGACCAACTGCGCCGTTTTTATCTATCTATTTCTTATCGGTGTCTTTCACAGATAATCGGCAATTTTCGGCTGTGCTTCCGCCACTTTTTGGTGGGACTGCATATAGAAGCGGGTAAAGAGCGCGTCGGCCTCTTCGGGTGTAATAAAGCCTTCACTGAACCCTGGGCTTACTGGGTCCAGGTGCAGGCGAGCGGAATTAATCACATGGGCCGCGAGCTGGGCCATATTCTCATCTCCGACGGAAATTCGAATTGTGGTTGGGAATATGCCCGCAGCTTCCATCGCTTCTGGCGAAAGCTCTGAGTGGGAGGTGAGGGCCGGGCAGAGCACCATGGTGTTGGTTTGTCCCAGGCTTACCATCTGTCCGAAGGCGGGCTCCAGCGCATCAAAGAAACTCTTGAACGCTTCAGTGGGAATCTGTGCCGCCTCCATATCAATACTGAATAACGGTGTTGGGAATTGGTAGCGCATTAAGGACTCGCGCATTTTTGAATTCGGATGACTTTCTACTGCATGGCTATTCACACGGATTTTATTGTGGCTGGCAAAGAAATGGCTAAGGCTCAGTGTATTAATACATTTAGTGAGCATACGCATTTCCAGGGTACGCATGCCGCAGTGTACCTCCCAGGCTTTGTCTGCATCCAGGAATGCACCTTTGATGTAATACACATCCCAGAACATGCACTGATCCCAGTTGAGTCCTTTGGCGCTGTCCCCTTTGGGAATAAACATACGGTGGTTTTCCCCGATAACTACGCCAGCTGTCGCGGCTCCGGTGCCGCCAATATCCTTGGTGTAGGAGTGCACAACAAAATCCGGGCGCTCTTCCCTGTCCTCTCTACGCAATGGTTGGTATAGGAAAGGAGTGGCTAGGGTGGCGTCCAGGCTGACAAGGAGATTTTCCTGGTGCGCGGCCTTACAGATGGCCGGCACATCCAGCATGATACCGTGGGGGTTACAGGGTGATTCGATATAGGTGTGGATCTTGGCTCCCCCAGCAAGAGCATCCGCATAATCTCGCTGGGTTTCATTTAATAGCTTTTTAAATTCCTCTCCACTGGTACCATCAAACCAAACCAACTGGATAGCGAGCTTGTCTTTGCGCGCATAAAAATCCTGTAGCAGTTGGTGCACGCCGCCGTAGATATTGCGCGAGACAATCAATATATCATCGCGGCGCAGCTGGTTGGAGAGCAGTGCATCAATGGCGGCCATACCGGAGTTAAAGTTCCAGGCCATATATTCGTTTGCCGCAGGGCCACACTCGAGATCCACAATGGCGTTGGCCAGGGAAATAGAAGTGGGGTTGAGTAGACGCGAGTAGATATCATGGCTGGGTTCGCGGCCGCGAAAGGCATCATCGACCCACTCGGTGCAGGCATAAATGTAAGTGGCAGTACGTGCAATTACCGGCGTAGCAGAAAAAATCGCGGGAATATTGTCGAACAACGGGTAACCACCACGGGTGGTGATATTAAAATCATCTCCCTGCAGGCTTTGAAAACTAGCCCGTAACGGATTTTGTAAAGTGTCTAACAGCTTTGCCAGCTGGAAACTCATAAAGCGCTTGGCGTTGAAGTAGGCGATTTTATCTGAGCGGTCCAAGCGCTGCAGGGTCTCTGTAACCTGACTCCACAGTTGGTTCAGGTTGCCCTGAGCCTGATATAGCAGTGCCGCAGTTTGCTCCAGTAACCGGCCGTGCTCCGACTTTGTATCGATACAGAAATGCTGCAACTGCTCCCGGGCCAGCTCCTTAATATTTGTGGCTTCGGTAGTATTGCGGCGGGGAGAAAGAATTTTTACATCTTCGAGATTCGCTTCCATCGTATCCTCACTAAGCGACGCTTTTTGTTATATGACGACTCTAACAGCCTATACCGAGGCATAAAACACTTGGCGCGTAATTTTCTGTAATTGGGTGTGATAGACCTGTAATTCGTAAATCCGTACAGTGGATTCCAGTTGAGGGGGTACGGGAGATTGTGAAAGCTATCTCCTAGCCATGGACAGGCAGCCCTCGCAACATAACTTCGGATGAATTTGGTTTTCTCGTGCTTTTTACTAGTGCGACGGATGGGAAAGGATTCAGCGCAAGCTGAACGGTCAAGCTGGAGCCGACAGGTGCAGAGTCTTAGTCGGAACTTTTGGATGAGCTTGCCCGAGGCATGGATGCCAAATTTTGCTCTTGATAGTGTTGTTGTAACCGTCGATGGTTGGGACCATCATTCGGGCCGGCAGTATCAATACCGCCGGCTTTTTTTTACACCGGGACCGGTTATGATGACGCAGTCACAGACGTAGTTTACATTAGATAAAACGTCTTCTGGTGACACCAAATAACAAATTCTTACGAGAGGGATGAACAATGGGCGCTTGTGCCGACTTACCCGTACTGGAGTGCGAGGTACCTAAAGAGGGATTGAAGCTGGATCTGGTTTTGCAGCCCAGGGAGCAAAAAAATGGTGAGCCCCAGTATTGGCCGCTGTTTAATGCCGATAATCCGGAAGAGCATTTTGGCAATATGCACTTCAACCTTCATGAAGGTGGGGAGCTCACTTTGAAGATTTCCTTGGATCTATCAGAGGTATTTGGTCGGGAACTGGAGTTTGTTTGTTATCGCCAAAATTACAAGCTGGATGGGATTATTGCCTTAAGTCCTGATTTCCGTCACCAGTTCCGTTCTCGCGCAAAGGAGGTGGACGGCGATTACACGAAGCTGGTCATTAAAGTTAAAGATAAAGAGCGCATCCCTGACAATTTCTCATTTTTGTGGATGTGTGTAGATGCGGAAACAGGAATGCACTTTGTTTCTGGTGATCCTAATGCTGTAATTAACCCTGTACCAGACTAAGGACAGATAGTTTTTATTACAGCTTGGGAGGCTTGTCGTTTGGTACAGATGCGCTGAAACGCAGGCAGCGAAAACCATTCTGGAGTAAACCCTTGCTGTATTAGCTGCTCCAAATGATAGCTTGCGGATTGCCATTCTTCGGCGAGAGTATAAACTAAAGCTGCGGAGTGCATTACGTTGATGCTATCAGGTGCATCTCGTAAAAGGCCTTTTATTAGTGCGATTGAGTCGGCGGCTCTTCTGTGATGGGCAAGAGCTTCGGCTCTGTATCTTCTTGATAAGATATCTTTTGTATCAGTCTCATCTGTGAGTGCTATTATTTTACTAAAGTACTCATTAGCTTTTTTGTTATCTGATAGCATTAAGTGTACTTCAGCAAGGTGGTAGATGGCTGTTAAGTTATTCGGAGATTCCTGGTACAGTAAATTGTGGTGAAATAGTGCTTTTTCATATTCACCTTTTAGGAAGTAAATGGTTCCGAGATTGGACTTGGTTTGCCAGTCCCGTAGAGGCTCAGGGATGGAAATAATAGCTTTTTCTGCTTTTGATAAATTGCCAGTTTGTAATTCGATTACCCCCAGTAAATTGTAGGCCTTCCACCTTTCAGGGTAGGTTTTTATCATCTTTTTTAACGTGGTTTTTGCAGATGTGTAATCTCCTAGTGCCATTTCATTAATAGCAATATAATAAAAATTATTAAAGGATGGGCTAAGTGCAGCGGCTTCCTGAGCATAAGCTAAGCTAAGCTAAGCTGGTGGCTACCATGCATGTATTGAAAACGGGAGTATTGGGCTAGAAGGTGTGCTGAAGGGTGGCCTCTAGTTTGTAGCTTCTTTAATATGGACTCAAATCCTTTGCGGTCCGAGCCTAAAGACTTTATTAGTAATTTAGCCTCTAGCAAGGCTGTCTCATTAGTGATAAAGCCTTCGGCGCTAGTCAGTATGCCTAGGGCCTCGGACAGAAGTCTATTATCATTGGTGGTCGCGAATAGAACTGCAGAAGCTTTCGCATAGGCTGAATAAAGATTTGTATTTTGAGGATATGTTCCAATTAGCTCTTTTAGTATTTCTTGGTCGGCAGCTTGTATTGTTTGGTCGCCACCAATTTTGGAGAGTAGAGTTAAGTATCGGCTGTAATCCTCGTTGTCCATTCTAATTTCTTGATTAGGTTCTTTCCGGTAATTCTTGGAGAAGAGTTGGAGAGCATTATTACCGATGGTGTATTGGGCTTCTTGCCTTTTGTCACTAAGGAAGACGAAACCGGTTTGCTGGCGAATTTGGCTGTCTACAGGATTGATCCTTTGTAGTTCAATGTTGCAACGAAGTTGCATACAGTCAAGGCGGGCAAGTAAGGCATCAGTAACGCCTTTATTTTGTAATTTTTTTAGCTGTTCCTCATAGTTTTCCCCTTCAATGGGATTATAGCTCACTAAGGCGCTAGACTTGAGTTGGGACGGTGTGCCAAGCAGAGCTTGGCGTACCATAGCCTTTACCAGTACCTCAGCATTCTTTCCACCCCTTACCGTTCCATTAATCTCTACGGGAAGTACGGCAATATACTGTGGTGGTAACTGCATAAAGGTTTTCCAGCCCCAAAATGCAGTAGTTCCGGCTAGTATGAGGCCCATAAATACCGTGGTAATTTTCCCAGTTTTTTTTCTTGGTTTGATCAGTAGCTGGGTAACGGTCTCAGAATACTGTTGCGTATTAGCATCTATACCATGCTTTCGAACAAGCTCAAGTGCTTCATAGACTTGTAAGGCAGAATCGGGGCGCTGTTCTGGTCGTTTGCTAAGTAGCCTGTCCAAGAGGGCTGCAAGCGGTTTGGGGATCTCCGGCCAAGACTTCTGAGGGAGTATATGAGGTGAGCTAGTGATTTGCTGGGCAAAAGCAAGTGCGCTCTTGTCTCCACGCTCAAAAGGTTTGGCCTGACAAAGTAGCTCATAAGTAATACTGCCTAGGCTAAATAAATCGCTGCGAGCATCTAGCTTGGCTCCTTGCAATTGTTCCGGAGACATTGCTTGAACACTACCTGCAATATGGTCCTCGCGAGTGAGTTGCTGTTCGCAGTCCAACGCTTTGGCAATTCCAAAGTCGGTAATTTTGGCAATACCATCGACGGTTACGAGAATATTTTCTGGTTTAAGATCCCTGTGGATAATGCCCAGAGAGTGGGCCTTACTGAGTCCTTGGCAAATCTGCATCAATAAGTCAAGCTTTTCCGCTAAGGTTGGGGTGTGCTCACGCATCCACTCCTTAAGGGTTACCCCCTCAACCAGTTCCATGACTAAGGCAATACTGTGCTTCTCTTCGAGCACATCGTACAATCGTACAATATTTGGGTGGTTGAGCCTGGCTAACAGTTGAGCTTCGCTGCGGAAGCGGGCTTCAGCAGAATTACCAGTCATATCTGAGCGAAGTTGCTTAATGGCAACTTTGCGACCAAGCTTCATATCCTCAGCGAGGTAAACGACCCCCATGCCGCCTGCGCCCAAAGTGCATTCTACCCTGTATCGACCCTGATATTTCTCTGTCTTCTCCAGTGCAACTACGTCCATTGTAATAAATTCTTCTTGGATGGATGGGCCATTCTACCCGATGGTACATTTTCGTGAAGCTATCTGTTTTCTTTCTGAAGGAAATGGTTCACGATATTCTATATCTTTTGGCTTGATGGCCTCTAGTGTACGCCTACTGTTGGGTTAGTATAAAGGGGGCAGCGCAGAACGCCAAAACTGACTTGACTTAAAGTATAAGTAGCCCAGAACTCGATAGTTGTGAGTTAGGCTAAGCTATTTCCAACTCTAAAGACTTGCGACTAAAAAGTTACCCGAGAAAATTTTATCGTTGTTAGTTATATAGCTTTTGTCTGTTCATGGTTTCTAAGTAAGACAAGGCTTCAGGCGCCGAACCGTCTATTTTTAGATAGTATCTCAATCGCTGAACACTTGGTCCAAATCTTCACAGCCTCCTGCTCATAAAGGTAGCTAGAGCTGGGGTGAACAACTAGAATTTGGCTCACCTTGTAGTAGGCGATAGTAAAAAGGAAGTTACAAGGATATTGGAAAGTTTTCTAAGACTCTTGCTTTCTAAGTACTCTTCCCTGGCAATAAAAGACCGGGTGAGAGAAGAAGGGGTGGCTAGCCCCGGGACTCCTTGATATATGTCAGCTACGCTTCTTGCGTTTCAGTCTTCGCCTCCAATTGAGTGCCTTTATAAATCTCAAACTGATGACAACCAAGGCGAATCTCCCAGGAGCGGCGCTCCACGAGATTTGAGGTATCAACAGCATCTGGCAGAGATTCTGAAATCTGTTTGCGCGCACGGAAGATCTGTGTATTCAAGTGGTTGACGGTAATACCCAGCTCGTGGGTAGCTACTTGTATGGAAACCCAACCCTGAGAGTCTGTATCCATGCCGTTTTGCATGTCGCAGAAGCGGGCGCGAGCAAGATACAGAAGTAGGTAGTTGTGAATACGTGCTGGTAGGGACTGCTTCATGCCTTCCCGTTGCAACTGTAATTGTACGTGTTCTTCATGGGAACTAACCGAGAAGCGCAGGCCAAAGTCGGTGATCGAGAGTTGTTGCAAGGATAGCTCCTTGGTTGCGCCCTGATTGTCAGCCAAGAATAACTGCCAGCTTTTAAGGCCACAGTCGACCCTGTCGCCATGGTTCACTTGGAGCTTGTTGCCACCCTCGGTGGAGTTACCGGTAAATTCATACTGCCACTGGGCAGTTACCGGGCTGAAGTGCAGGCTGGCTAGAGGTTCGCTCTCATCCGGCAGCAAGTGGTATTGCTCTAGTAGCTGTGCTTCTCCGGTCTGCAGGTCGATCAATAGGTTTTCGGGGGCGTCGAGGTTTTCAACGATCCATTCAGGGTTATTGACCCGACCAAAACAGATTTTGTCACCGGTTTGTAGTGGATAGCTTTTGGCGGGGACCAGCTGTTGGCCATTGAGCCAGGTTCCATTGCGGCTGAGGTCGCGAATATTCCAGTGGGTGCCGGTCCACTGGATTGCTGCATGGATGCCAGATATTTCGGCGCTGGTGATACGGGTGTCCACGGCGCCCTGCCGGCGACCAACAGTGTGGTGCGCCATGAGATAAACTGGTTGTTCCCTATCTGGATGCTCTAAGCAAGCCATTATTTTGTCCTTTTCACTCCGATCCGATTATCGGAACTTTCTGCAAGTCTGATTCTTCGACACTCAAAACGAGGCGAGCGCACTGACTTAAGAGAAGTAAAGGAAACCTGTATTGATAAGGTTAATCTCTGTTCAAGCGCTTGCTCAAAACCGCAATGTATCAGGTTGTTAGCCATATCGACCATGGGTGATGGTAATTTAACCGTCTGTTCCGGGGGATTACTAACCTTCCTGTAAGTAAGTGGTTACTAAGAGTTTGAAGTTGCTCTTGTATTGTCGTCCCATTTATACCTATCTAAGGAACGATTGCAATGATTGATACTAATTCTCACTATTTTCGCTGAAAAGTTGCTCTGACGTCAAAAGCGCCGTAATAGTTTGTGCTTACTCAGTGTGAACTGGTTCGAATTTCTATAGTTTTTTGCAGCTTTTAATTGGTGCTAACGTTCCTGGTAGGTGCACCTTCTCCAGGCTCTAAACGAATGCCGCTGGGGTGCTGTCTTTTGCCAAGAGCCGGTCAAATGTTGTCCAGAGCTGGATTGTTTACACATTCCCTGCGTATCTTAGTTACTAAAAAGCTGCGCTGATAACGCTTAGCTTGGCACTCATGATCAGCGCACTTTGGCCGACGGCTGATTAACCGAGTTGGATTGGTGGCTTTGGTCTTGCTATTGGTTTTCTACTTGCCCAAGAGACTAATGACGGGACTGGAATGTGCCAGGTGTCTGTATTGATGGAGTGGCTGATTAGTATTTGGTTTTTCGGCGTAATTGATTTTATCCCATTGAATTGAAGGCTAGTCCGGCCATGGGAATGAAAGGGGGCCCTGGCTTATATGGCATTGCCCCCTAAAGCAGTCGAATATTTACATACCGATTTAGATACGGATACCCTCGATATCCAGGATCATTTCAACCTTCTGAGAGGCGGGGCCTAGATTGTAATCAATACCAAAATCTTTTAGTTCAAACTCTGTAGTGCCACTGAAGCCTTGACGGTAGCCACCCCAGGGGTCTTTGCCGCCACCAATGTTGGTGACATCTATAGTGATTGGCTTGGTAACACCGCGCAAAGTCAATTCACCTTTTAGTACTGCTTTACCATTGTCGAGTGGCTCAAAACTGGTGCTTTTGAAGGTGGCTGAGGGAAATTTCTCTGTATAGAGGAAGTCAGTACCGCGCAAGTGCTTGTCGCGCTCAGCGTGGTTACTGTTAAGACTGGTTACGTCGATATTGACATTGACCGACGACTTCTCCGGTGCTTTATCGTCGTAAACAAATGAGCCATTAAAATCGTCAAAGCGCCCATATAGCCAACTGTAGCCAAGGTGCTTGATACGAAACTGCACAAAGGCGTGAGCCCCTTTGGTATCGATCTTATACTGGGCAGCCTGGGCTGTAGTGCCAAGTAGCGCAGCGAAAAGAATTGCAGCTAGCTTTTTCATATAGTTTTTTCCTTTTTTGTGGTTGTGATGGGGGGGGATTCTTCTGAGCGGAGAGATTTATCCGGGACTCCGAGAATCTTAAGCAAGGTTGAGTCACGGTTGATAAAGTGATGTTTAAGCGCTGCCAAGGCGTGGATGGTTATCAGCGCCATTAGGGTCCAGGCCAGAATTTCATGGAAACTTCCAGAGATGTCCTCCTGGTTGGGGAGGTTTTGGATGGTGGCAGGCACGCTGAACCAGCTAAAAACTGTTATGGCCTGCCCGTCGGCGGTAGAGATCAGATACCCAGACAGCATGATCGCAAGCAGCAGTATATAGATGAGGCTGTGGGTGGTTGTTGCGGCTAGCATTTGCCAGCGCGGTGTGCTTGGCTCGGCGCGTGGGGCTATGTTAACCAGGCGCCAGAGCAAGCGGACTGCCAAGAGGATCAATAGCAGAATGCCAATGCTTTTATGAATATTGGGAGCCTGTTGGTACCAGGGGTCGTAGTAGGACAATTGGCGCATCCACCAACCCAAAGCAAAAAGGCCAATGATGGCCGGTGCCATCAGCCAGTGCAAAGCAATGGCAACCCAGCCGTAGCGAGTCTGGTTATTCCGTGCCTGCACGCTTTACCTCCCGAGGTCTCTTCCCGCTGTTTGAATTTGACTGGCGCTAGGGTACAGCCTTTGAGCCTCGCGACCAATGGTTGGGTAGCGACTCTGGGAGGGAGATCAAATGCGGCCGCCGTGAGTGGCCAGTTGGCTGATAGATAAGCTGCGATTAGTGTGTTTGGTTATGGGCTCGCTCGCGCTCCGCGGCCAGAAGTACTTTCTCGCAGGCATTGCGATCCAGTGACTCTGAACGCTGCGCCAGCTGTTCTGCCAGCCAGCTAGTGGAGTGCTGCTCTCCACCCAGAGCTAATTGTTCCAACTGCCAAATAACATCAAGTAGTAAATGGCGTTCCAGGCCACTGCTGGATTCCGTTGAAGAGAATAGACGCGGTTCCAGCTGCTCTAGATCGCTGCGCTTTAACACCAGCTCAGCCAGGCTGGGGTACCAGCGGCCGCTATAGGGCTCCGGTCGAACTTGGTAATCGAACGTGATGCGCAGGCGATTTCCCTGGGCATCCTCTAGCAGAGGGGTATCCTGCTCATAGGCTGGCAGGGCTGGGCTGTGGCGCAATACACCCACGATAGCTTGCCAGTCACTATGGTTATCTGTACATAACCGCAGGGGCTCCACCAGCTCTCGACTCCCCAAACCATCCAAGAAGGTTAGCTTTTGCCCGGGGCGATACCAGTAAAGATCAAGGAGCTTTTCCTCGGCCAGGTCGGCCAAGTGGGAGCTGGTGAGGGGTTCCTCCGCTAAGGCACTCAGGTGATTGACTGCCTGCTGTACGCTCAGCCACTGTTTACGATGGAAATGTTTGCCAGCCGTTGTTCCCATGCGCGACTCCCGGCGTGGATTTGGTATCCGAGGAAGCGGATAGTCCAGTAACAGCAAGTAGTTAAACCGAGCCTCTTGGTACAGAGCTGACGGCGTAGAGCGGCACGCAACTGGATCTATTACCACTGGAAAGTTTAGCAGTAGGGAAATGCTGGTTAGGCACTAGGTTTCAGGGGCTTGTGACGATAAATACCATCGGGACTGTGTTGAAAAGGTGAGTCATACTAATGGGTCGGGATGTACAATGGCGTTTTGACTCACTTCGAGTAATTATGAAGCTGAAACTACTCTCTTATCAATGTTCTTGTCGGTTTCTCTATCGGCTCAAACGATAGCGATACCCTGGCCGCAGAATACTGCGGACTAAGCAGTCGAGAAGTATGAGGAGGCCGAGCTCGTGGTTATCGGTGGTTCCACTAATGCTGTAAGTTTTGGTCCCTCTATGCCTAGCACAGCCTATCCGGTCATAGCGAACATGAGTTTATTTCTTTGGAGCAGTTCCGGCGGAATCTAAAAATGTACACAGCCATGACGGTTGAGATTGGCCATCTTTAGTGTTGTCCGGCAATTTGCTTTTTCCACTGAGCGTAGATTGCCATACACTCGGTCTGAAAGGAGTCTCCCCGTTAGTTTGAGTGGTGACTTGTATGGTTCTTTAAGGGAGCTGAGCAAAGCGCTTTATTTGTTATTCATTTAATTTAGAAATGCAAGATGTTAAATTTTCTTCCTTCTTTTGTGTTGTTGATATTAGCCTCGGCTCTGCTGGTAATCGGTACGCTCCTTTGCTTTATACCCATGCTGTTTTTCATTGTTCTGCGATTAATACTCCCGTTCCCGGCATTGCGTAAGTATTTTGCTTCTGTGTTCATGGCCATTGCTGAAACATGGAATACCCTGAACAAAGGTTGGATGAGACTTACTCAGAGAACGCATTGGGACATTGAGGGAACTGAACATCTCAGTAAAAATGCTTGGTATTTGGCGACTTCAAACCACCAAAGTTGGGTGGATATTTTTGTGCTGGAATTTGTATTGAATAGGAAAATTCCACTTTTAAAATTCTTCATTAAGCAGGAATTGATCAGGGTCCCGGTGATGGGGTTGTGCTGGTGGGCCCTGGATTTTCCCTTTATGAAACGTTTTAGTAAGGAGTATCTTAAAAAGCATCCAGAAATGCGCGGTAAGGATATTGAGGCTACCAAGAAAGCCTGTGAGCGCTTTAAAGATACCCCTACCAGTATTTTAAATTTCCTTGAGGGTACGCGTTTTACTCCTGAAAAGCATGACAGGCAGGGCTCCCCATTCAAACACTTACTCAAACCCAAGTCCGGAGGGATTGCGTTTGCCATGCATAGCATGGGTGAACAGTTAAATCGCCTATTAAACGTCACCATTGTATATCCCGATGGTATTCCTTCATTCACTGATTTTCTAGGTGGAAAAGTAAAACGAGTAATAGTTCGTATCGAGCAAATTCGTATACCAGAAAAATTCTTTGTTTCAGATTATATGAATGATCAAGTGTTTCGTGCTGAATTTAACCGGTGGGTCTACGATCTATGGCGCGAGAAGGATGTACTTATTGATAAGCTATTAGTCAATGCTAACAGGATTTGACTTTTCCAATGATTAAATAAAAAGGGCTGATTTATCAGCCCTTTTTCTATTTGCGCGGATAAAGTATTATTATAGCCAGATAGGTAGTTGTGCCCGTATTTCATCTGGTTGACTTTCTACCAGGTTTTTGCCAGTTTCTCCGGCAATAGTTGCTCGAGTTGGCGTCTTTAAAGCATCACGCAGGCTGCCTACCATATAGGGCTCCGCAACGATATACAGTTTTTCGTAACGCCCCTCCTGGCGTCCCCGTTCTAGCGTGTGGGCTATTTTCTTGGCAAATTTCTCCCCATTACGACGGCGCAGATCGGCAAAATTTCCCATAGCGTGTCGACCCTGACCGTAGCTGTCAAAACTGCGTCCTGGGGCATCACTGTCTAGATCACGGCCTGATAATCGGGATTCGGGGTGGAGGAGGGCTTCAATTTCATGGAGGTTTCCGGCGCGTTTTTGTGCTTCGAAAATCCTGGCTTGCGATTGGTTGGCCACAAGGACCCATGCTAGAGCCATGCGCTTCTCCTCTTTAATTTGTCTGCCACTATCCTAGTTAAATATGACGCCATCGACGATCAGCGTAATCAGTGGTCAGATGAGTTAATTTTTCATAGATGAAAAATGAATAAAAAGAATTTTTTAATGTAATTTGTGATGGCTACTTCAGGCACTTCTTCCTGCCGAGTGTCGCTGAATTACCTAGAATGTAGTCAAGATGTGAGAGGCGCGAGCCAGATTCCTGTGATCTTGCTTGCGCCTCTTGCGACATAGCGGAAGCAAAGAGGTTGTTGATATGAGCCTGATACCGAGAGGGTCCCTACTGGACCTGGACAATATGTTTGAACAGATGCTTTCCCCAAGCCGAGGCATCACTAGTGAGAGGGAGGGTTTTTTCTCGCCGCGCATCGATGTGAGCGAGCGCAAGAATAGGTATGAAATCAGTGCTGAACTACCTGGGGTTGGCAAGAATGACATTAATGTAACCTTGGAAAACGGCGTATTGACCCTCGAGGCGGAAGTGCATCGTGAACTGAAGGAAGAGAAAGATGGCCGCGTGCTTCGCCAGGAGCGCCGTTATGGCAAATTTTTGCGTAGTTTTAACTTGGGTGAAGATGTCCGTGAGAGTGAGATAGATGCGAATTTTAAAGATGGCATTTTGACTCTGAATGTACCTAAGCATGAGGGGCAGCCGCCGCAGAGAAAGCGTATTGAAGTGCACTGATTTTTATCCCGTGCAGATGGCAGCTTGAGCTGCCGTCTGACAAATTACATTCAGGAACTGGCGGAGGTGAATGATGAAAGTGAAACAGGCAATGCATCAGGGAGCTACTTGGTGTACTCCGGACACTCCGTTACAGGAAGTGGCGAAGATTCTACGGGATGAAGATATAGGTGCTGTCCCAATTGGAGAGAATGATCGATTGGTTGGTATGGTCACCGACCGCGATATCGTATGTCGGGGGGTAGTGCAAGGGGGTAAGCTCTCCTCTCTGACTGCCCGCGATGTGATGACTGAGGGTATCGAGTGGTGTTGGGAGGAGGACGATTTACTTTCTGCCGTGCACAAGATGGAGCAGCAGTTGCTTCGTCGCATGCCTGTGCTTAACAGCGAAAAGCGTATGGTGGGTATATTGAGTCTGGGAGATATCACTTCTGCTATTGCGAACAAACAAGGTGGGCAATTCGCCTCGGCGATTTCCGCACACCATTAGTACAGCATTAATTGAGTAGTATAAACAGGGGTCCCAAGCCCCTGTTTCACTTTTCTTCTGTGGTATTTCAATTTATTGCCCGGGTTAATTGTCAAGGCAATATTCTATTCTGCTTATTCGAATAAAATATCCCTCGTGCCGGTGATGCTAAGTCGATTACTACTCATGCTGATACAGAGTTAAGTAAAATGATCTGTACTAGCGCGGCTAAGAAAATAAGTGCGTATACTGCGTACTTTTTGAGGATATCCATGGCTAATCAGGAACAGCTGCAACAGCGCAGTGGAGGGCAATGTGAGCTTTGTAAAGAGAAAGAAAACCTTGCGGTCTATGAACTCCCAGGGTCTTCCGGGCAAGCAGACCCGCAAGTACTGCTGTGCCAAGCTTGCCGGGATCAATTGGATAACCCCGCGAAACTAAATAGTGCTCATTGGCAGTGTCTCTCCGACAGCATGTGGAGTCAGGAGCCGGCGGTGCAAGTACTGGCTTGGCGGCTGCTCAGGCGCCTTTCAGGCGAGACTTGGGCACAGGACCTGTTGGACATGCTTTATCTGGATGATGATCTGCTCGGTTGGGCCCAGGCCGGTGCACTACCGGAAGAGGGTGAGCTGATTGTGCACCGCGACTGCAACGGCATACAGTTGCAAACGGGAGATAATATCACCATTATCAAGGACCTGGATGTCAAGGGTTCGAGCCTGGTTGCCAAGCGAGGCACTGCTGTGCGGGGCATCAGCCTTACCGATAACCCTGAGCATATTGAAGGGCGTGTGGAAGGTCAGCGCATCGTGATTCTGACCAAGTTTGTGAAAAAGAGCAGTTGAATCCAGCCTTGCCCGCGCGAGTTTTTCTAATGGCGAGGGTAGTTGATCCTTACCCGGCCCGCTTGTTATCAGGTTTGTAACTTGAATATTTCCGGCCAGTTATTATGACACCCAGTCGTTTACCCGAGTTCTTTTCCCTGTGCAATCTAACAGCGGTCAATTTAGGCGATGTGGGGCCTCGGATGATGGCAATTGATGCAGGACAGGCCGAACTCTGGAGGTGGATTAATGAATCCCACTTATGAAATTCGTAGTGGCACTCTCGCGGGTTTCAATACGCTGGTGCCTCAGCTTGGGGGCGAACCCGCTGAGCTCTTGGGTCGTGTCGGCCTCCCTGCGAATTGTGTACGCCGTCCAGATATCCTTATTTCCATATCCACTCTGTTAGACCTGCTGAATCTCTGTGCAAGTGAGTTGCACTGTGAGGATTTCGGCCTGCGTCTTGCCGAGATGCAGGAACTGCGTATGCTCGGTGTGCTGGGGAAGCTGTTGCTCAGTGAAGGAAACCTGGATGCAGCCCTGGGGATAAGTCATCGCTATATGGTGTTGCATAACCAGGCGGACCATTGGCAAATATCGGAGCGAGAGGGCCAACTGGTGGCCTGCAGGATTAACCATTTCGATGGGCCCAACTCGGTGGAACAGTACAGTGAGCTTGCTATGGGTGCAGCTTGTCGATTATTCCAGGAGCTGGCTGGCAAGGATATCCGTCCCCTACAGGTACAATTTCACCACGCTCCGATTTCCCCACTACAGCACTATAGGGAGTACTTTGAAGCAGAGGTACTCTTTACCCAAAAACGCGATTGCCTGATATTCAATGCCGATCTTTTACAGCGGCCTCTCAACGCTCCAAGCCCGAGCCTGGTGAGTTATTTTGAGGAGTTTACCTGGGGTCTGCTCAAAGGGCACGAAGGGGATATTTCCAGCCAGGTACGCACGCTGATATTGCAAACCTTAGGAGCTCAGCAGCACAGCTTGGTCCAGGTTGCACAGTTGGTGGATACACCTGTGCGCACCTTGCAGCGACGTTTGAGTGAGGCGGGGACTTCCTTTACACAGTTGTTACAGGAAGCGCGTATGGAGACTGCCCGCTGGCATCTGCGCGCTTCCAGTATTGATATTGGTTTGCTCTCGGCGAGTTTAGGGTATACAGACACCAGCGCTTTTTCCAAGGCTTTCCGC
Source organism: Microbulbifer epialgicus (assembly GCF_041447265.1). Lineage (NCBI taxonomy): Bacteria > Pseudomonadati > Pseudomonadota > Gammaproteobacteria > Cellvibrionales > Microbulbiferaceae > Microbulbifer > Microbulbifer epialgicus. The sequence continues at coordinate 7,776 of NZ_JBGMEK010000025.1, read as the reverse complement.
GCCATTCATGGCAGCTCCCCACTGCAGTGGCGCAAGCGACAGAGGGAATTCGCCTGTTAGTTTTTCATTGGCTATTGCCAAAAATCCATCAGTACAAAATTTTCTGCTGCATGGCCAATAAAAATGCTACTTTATCCTCTCTCCTTTTTGCCTCCCCTCCGGCTGCGGGCTATGCTGGCCCCCTGCTAAATTCAATATGTATATGAACAAGGAAAAAATCTATGGGTGCAGAGACCATTCGCTGTAAAGCTGCGGTGGCCTGGAAGGCGGGTGAACCGCTCTCCATTGAGGAAGTTGAAGTGATGCCACCACAGAAGGGCGAAGTTCGTATCAGGCTGATGGCCACCGGCGTTTGCCACACCGATGCCTTTACATTGTCGGGCGAAGATCCCGAGGGTGTATTTCCTGCGATTCTTGGTCACGAGGGCGCGGGTGTTGTCGAGTCGGTGGGCGAGGGAGTCTCCGGTTTACAGGTCGGTGATCATGTGATTCCCCTGTACACTCCGGAATGTGGAGAGTGTAAATTTTGTTTGTCAGGAAAAACCAATCTTTGCCAAAAAATTCGGACTACCCAAGGCAAGGGCCTGATGCCCGATGGCACCACACGTTTCTCTGTTAATGGGCAGCCTATTTACCACTATATGGGTACGTCTACTTTTTCCGAATACACGGTTTTGCCGGAAATATCTCTGGCAAAAATTAATCCCGAAGCCCCCCTTGAGGAAGTGTGCTTGCTTGGCTGTGGTGTCACCACTGGCATGGGGGCAGTGATGAATACTGCTAAAGTGGAGTCCGGCTCCACTGTTGCTATTTTTGGTCTCGGAGGAATCGGTCTCTCGGCAGTGATTGGTGCAAAGATGGCTGGTGCCGAGCGGATTATCGGAATTGATATCAATGAAGATAAATTCGCTCTTGCGAAAAAGCTTGGCGCAACAGAATGCATTAATCCAAAAAATTATGAGCAGCCAATTCAGGACGTGATTGTTGATATCACTGACGGCGGTGTAGATTATTCCTTTGAATGTATCGGCAATGTACAGGTGATGCGCTCCGCCTTGGAATGCTGCCACAAAGGCTGGGGTGAGTCGGTCATTATTGGCGTTGCCGGCGCTGGGCAGGAAATCAGTACCCGTCCTTTCCAGTTGGTAACTGGAAGAGTGTGGCGTGGCACTGCTTTTGGTGGAGTTAAGGGGCGCTCAGAGTTGCCGGATTACGTGGAGCGCTATTTGGCTGGGGACTTCAAGCTGGACGATTTTATTACCCATACTATGTCGCTTGAGAAAATTAATGATGCCTTTGATTTAATGCATGAAGGTAAGAGCATCCGCAGTGTGATTCATTATAAGGAGGCCTGATCGGATTCGTTACCATGCCTATTGAACTTGTCAGCAGCACCAAGTCTTTTGATGGTTTGCAGCAGCAATATCGCCACCAGTCCGCTGTCCTAGACTGCCCAATGCATTTCTCCATCTTCGTGCCGCAAAAGGCCGATCGTGAAGAGAAGCAGCGTTATCCGGTCCTTTATTGGTTGTCAGGTCTAACCTGTACCGATGCGAACTTCAGTCAAAAGGCCGGGGCCCAACGGCTCGCTGCAGCACTGGGTATAGCCCTCGTTATTCCCGATACCAGTCCGCGAGGCGATGATGTCGCTGATGATCCGGCCTATGATCTGGGACAGGGAGCAGGATTTTATGTTAATGCCACCCAGCAACCCTGGAAACAGCACTACCGCATGTATGACTACATTGTGAAAGAGCTTCCACAGTTGGTCGAAGCTAACTTTTCTGTGAGTCAGCGGCGTGCTATCAGCGGTCATTCTATGGGTGGACACGGAGCCTTGGTGATAGCGTTACGCAACCCGGAGCGATATACCTCTGTTTCCGCTTTTAGTCCGATTTGTAATCCGATTGCTTGCCCCTGGGGCGAGAAGGCTTTGGGAGCCTATCTGGGAGCGGATACCACTGGCTGGGAAGAGTACGATGCTAGTGTATTGGTGGGGCGTGCAGAGACGCATCTGCCGCTACTGATATCCCAGGGAGACAAGGATGAATTTCTTGAAGATCAGTTGCGACCGGAGGCTCTGCAGTTGGCTGCAGAGGCCTGTGGTTATCCGATTCGCTTGGAACATCACGCAGGATATGATCACAGCTATTATTTCATTGCCTCATTTATTGAAGAACATCTGCGTTTTCATGCGGATTTTCTTCTAAAAAATAATCCTGTCGCCTAGAAAGGCTCCTGCTTTCGTCAAAAGTGAGCTTTGTAACCGGGTACTTAAAGAGCGTCTGGTTACAGCAGCTTTGTATTTCATTGGAAGCAAGAATTTTATTTATTCTGCTGTCGTGTGGCGTGGCCGTGCGACAGTCTCGATATTACCTGCGCTGGACCTACTCCGCCTGGTTGTTCCCTCCAATGTGACCACCGCCGTATATACTAAAAAGAGGGAAAGAAAGAATACACTGCGCTCGGGACCCTATGAGGCATGGATGCCGATTACGAGCTTACAAGGATGTATTCACAGTGCGTCTCGAGTACAGTGTACTTTTTCCTTCTGACCCAGTAATACCATTTAGTGTTTTGCCTCGCTTGGCTTATCTACCCGTCATTTGGAGGACTCGCCTTTATGATTCTCAGGCTCGCCGCCTCTGAAAAGAAAGCAAGCCGACAGAAGCCAGCGTTTTTAATACTGAGGCCCAAGCACTCATATTTGGTTTCGTTGGCTTACCCTTGCCAATACGCGCCAGCTGTTGCTCATACCAAGTGACATCCAGCATAGCCATGAAATCCAGGCTGGGAATGCCTGTGGTGAGTTTTTTCAATGTTATCTTATGGCTGCCATCCGATAAAAGTTTGTGCGATAACCGTGGATCAACCGCTAACGGGCGGGCAAGGCCGATCATATCCACAGCATTTGATGCAAGGGCGGCCTCCATGGCAGCTGCGGAGCGGAAGCCACCGGTGACTACGACGGGAATTTTCAGCCGTGCTCGCGCCTTTTCTGCATAATCGAGAAAATAGGCCTCCCGCTTTATAGTGCTTTCTTTTACATTGGCACCAACCATACTTGGGTTTTCATAGTTGCCGCCGGAGATTTCAATTAAGTTAATACCTTCATCCTGTAGGGCTTTTAAAACCTGCATGGATTCCTCTTCGCTGAATCCACCTTTTTGAAAATCTGCTGAATTGAGTTTTACACCTACTGGAAAATCTTCACCAACCGCTTCACGAATGGCACTATACACCTCGCGTAAAAATCGTAAGCGATTTTCTAAGGTGCCTCCCCACTGATCATTTCGTCGATTGTGGTGAGGGGACAGAAACTGATTGATCAGATAACCGTGAGCAGCATGTATCTGAATTCCAGTAAATCCAAATTTTTTTGCCTTTGCGGCGGCCCAGGCAAATTTTTTAATGATAATTACTATTTCTTTTTCTGTTAGTTCTCTTGGGCAGTTGAAGGTCTTCTCTAAGCCATTAGCCAGTGGAATTGCAGAAGGTGCGACGGGTTCGGTGCTTAAAAAGTTGGGTGTTTGCTTACCTGGATGATTTAATTGCATCCAGATTTGCGTACCGTTTTGGCGCCCGGCTTCAGCCCATCTCCGGAACAGAGAGAGATCCGACTCCGTGTCCAATACCACATTGCGCGGTTCACCCAGAGCAGTACGATCAACCATGACATTACCGGTGACCAGCAAACCTGTGCCCCCTTCTGACCACGTGCGATATAAGTGAACCAGCTCCTCGGTGGGAGCGTGATTGCGATCCGCTAATTGCTCACTCATAGCAGATTTAAACAAGCGGTTTTTCACACTGGTTCCCGCCAGAATACTCAGCGGGCGAGCGAGAAGTGTAGCTCGATCGGTGTTTTTTAAGGGGGTAGTGCTATTTTTCAAAGTGAATGTCCTGCCTGTAAGTTTCAATGCTGCTCAGTGTTTGTGCTCCTTGTTGTGTCACCAAGGTGCTAAAAAAAGTCCGTAGTTGCCTGAGTAAATCATTGGGATCACCGGATACCTGGTATTGCAAAATACTGCCCTGCCAAACGCTATAACACAGCGTCGCCAGGCTATTGGCGGGGATGTCACTGCGTAGATCTCCTTGATCCTGGGCCAAATGCAATATCGATCGAAGATTTTCCAGCCACCTGTGCTCTACAGATTCAATGGCTTTTCGGCAAAGAGGGCTGGCTTGCGCTACTTCGGCTGACATCGCCCCAAGTAGGCAGGCACAAGACTGGCCAGCTTTTACTTTGTACTGAATACGGTTTTGGAAGCTGCACCAAAGCTGGATCAAGCCGGGTGCCTGAACCAGGTTTATTTTTGTCTGAGCGAGTTCCGCATCAATCTGCTCGCCATAGTAGTGAATAATACTGGCAACGAAGGCCTCTTTACTGGGGAAATAGTTGTAGAAAGAACCCTTAGGTACGCCTACTGCATCCAGCACTTGCTTGATACCAGTGCCGTGATATCCCTGGCTGGCTAGCATCGCAGTGCCTGTTTCTAGCAATGCTTCTTTGGTGTTTTCGCTTTTACGTGGTCGAGCCATAAAAATTAGACCGGTCGTCTACTAACTGGTGGCCAATATATGACCTGTCGTCTTGGGATGCAAGAGGGAGTGTTTTTTTTTTGGTAGTTTTAAGCTAGGGATCAGGGAGAGGTTGCTTATATACGTAGAAATCGGCACCGAAGACCCATGCTGCTCAGTGCCTGGTCGATTTTAGATCCCGATAGAAATTGTCAATAATGTTTGTTCACAATAGATAACTGAAATCGAAAATACTCTCACAAAATAAGATTTACCCAAGATAACGTTTTCAGTTTTTTGGGGTCAATCTAAGGTTTTTTGTGCTCCTTACATTACTAATTTAAGGTTCAAATTACCTGATTTGGCAGGATCGCTACTCTTTTCACCATCACATACTTAAATGGCCTCTCTATCACCCTGTATACCCTCGACTAAACGGTCCGCCTCAAAGTTAGCTAAGTAAGTAAATCAGCTGTGATTGAGTTCGCGACGGTAAATAGGAAGAGTTTCGATCTGGATATTCTTGGGATCGAGTTGTTATGGAAGGTGAGAGTTGTTTTAGTGGAAGAAGAAAGGTGCCTCTTCTCACTGTTTTTGATTGGTCAAAAATCAGGTCCAAGATTGTTTTCAGGCATTGCAAATATCGATGGCGCAGAGTAAATGACGGCAAAAAATGACAATTGCAGCAGGTTTGATTGTCAATCTGCTAAATTAAGAAGTAGAACTCGATGTCCTCCGTTATCTGGAGATTACAGTGTAGAATTCAGGGACTTTGTTGCTTGCACAGAAGACGATCTTACACCCTTCTTTACCGCAGATTTGCGTCTAGCATAAAACACTAAAACAAAGAGCCCTTCTATGAAAAGAAAACTGCTTGCCCTGCTTAGCTGCACCTTTGCGGGATTCTGTTCCGCGGAGACATTGACTGTTGAGCGAATATTCTCCGATCCAGCCCTTGGAGGCACAGCGCCCCGCGCCCTCGAGTACTCTCCCGATGGTCGCCGGGTAACTTTTCTAAAGGGACGAGATGAAGATTACAACCGCTATGACTTATGGGAGTACAACATTGCCGATAGGCAGTCCCGTATCCTGGTGAACTCTGACAGCCTCCACAGTGGTAATGAGGTGCTGTCCGATGAGGAAAAAGCCCGACGTGAACGCCAACGAATCTATGGCAGCGGTATTATGGAATACAGTTGGTCTGAGGATGGGAAATCCTTGTTATTTCCGTTGGCGGGAGATGTTTATTATTACAACTTGGATAAAAAATCCGCACGGCGCTTGACTGAAACTGAAGCTTTTGAGACCGATGTTCGCGTTTCCCCAAAAGGGCGATATGTCTCTTTTATTCGTGACCAGGATATTTTTGTTGTTAACCTGAAAAGTGGTAAAGAGCGTGCGCTAACCACTGATGGCCAAGGGCCTATCAAAAATGGCATGGCCGAATTTGTTGCCCAGGAAGAAATGGGTCGTATGACTGGTTATTGGTGGTCTCCAGACGACAGTCATATTGCTTTCCTACAGGTTGATGAGTCTCCTGTAGATGAAGTGACTCGCAGTGAGATATATGCCGATCGCATCGAAATGATAAGCCAGCGCTATCCCGCAGCAGGGAGAGCTAATGTTAAGGTTCGTCTGGGTGTGATGGAGGTGGCGTCTGGAAAAATCCGTTGGGTAAATCTGGGGGAAGAGCAGGATATTTACATTCCTCGAGTGGACTGGGCTCGCGATAATTTACTGACCTTTCAATGGCAGTCTCGGAATCAGCAGAAACTTGAGCTTCGCGTTTTTGATCTCAATAACGGCAAGACTCGCAAACTGCTAAAAGAGTCCAGTGACACCTGGGTAAACCTCAGCGATGATTTATATTTCCTGGAAAACAGCGACCAATTTATCTGGTCATCTGAGCGGGATGGCTTCAAGCACCTCTATTTGTACAGTTTAAACGGAAAATTGCAGAAGCAGTTAACAGCTGGTAATTGGATAGTTGATGAGCTGGAGGCTGTGGATGAAAAGAAAGGCGTTGTGTATTTCAGTGGTCGTAAAGATTCTGACATAGAAAGGCACCTCTACAGTGTACAACTGCAAGGTGAAGGGGGTATTCAGCGAATATCCACACGCAGTGGTATGCACGGTATTGAGTTTGCTGAGGATGGTTCTGGTTACCTGGATAAATTTACCAGCATCACTACTCCTCCACAGGTAAGTTTACACCGTTCAAATGGTAAACGTATTACCTGGCTGGAGGAGAACGCTGTTGTTGAAGGGCACCCCTTATTTCCTTATATAGACCAGTGGATTACCCCGGAGTTTGGCACTATCAAAGCTCCACAGGGACATAGGCTTAATTACCGCCTATATAAGCCGGCCAATTTTGATGAGAGTAAACGTTACCCGGTCATGGTATTTGTTTATGGCGGTCCCCACGCTCAGGTAGTAACCAATAGTTGGGACAAGCACATCAACCAATTTATGGCTCAACAGGGTTACATAGTTTTCTCTCTGGATAACCGTGGTTCTGCAAACCGGGGTACAGCGTTTGAAAATCCCATTTTCAAAAATATGGGAGGCCCGGAGGTAGAGGACCAGGTAATAGGTGTTAAATTCCTGCGCTCACTACCTTTTGTTGATAGCAATAATATTGGTATCTATGGCCACAGTTACGGTGGCTATATGGCACTAATGAGTATGTTTAAGGCCGGAGATTATTTTAAAGCTGGCGTTTCTGGTGCTCCTGTGACGGATTGGATGCTTTATGATACTCACTATACCGAGCGCTATATGGGTAATCCCAATACAGATGCTGAGGCCTACCAGGCTTCCTCTGTATTTCCCTATACGGATGGACTGAAAGGCCCTCTGCTGATTTATCATGGGATGGCAGATGACAATGTATTGTTTACCAATACTACACGCCTGATTAAACAGTTGCAGGATAATGGCCAACAGTTTGAACTTATGACCTATCCAGGTAAGAAACATAGTTTACGTGGCAAGCAAACTCGTATTCATCAATACACTATGATTAAGGACTTCTTTGATCGACATCTTCGTGATGATAGTTAAGGCAGGCTAAGGAAATTAGAATTTTATATTTTATTCGTAAATCAATAAAAGCCAGGACTAGCCCTAATACAAGTCAGTTACCACTGGGTCAGAAGAGGATGTTCAAAACTCTGTGTCAGCCAAATGGCCTCATAAGCTGATGTATTTTTCCAAGCGATCTGGAAAGTGGATCGTCAGTTGTGACAGTGT
>NZ_JBGMEK010000024.1:0-69825 GCF_041447265.1 Microbulbifer epialgicus | reverse complement strand
ATCGGCGAGCTGCTGCCACATAACTGGGCACCTGCTGCCAAGGTGTGATGGCCGGACGCTTACACTTCGGGGTGGAAAATAGGTCGATATAAGAGTAAAGAAAAAGAATTAGTAACTCCACTCTGCATTTGCCAAGGGAGAACTATTAAGCAGATACCGACGCTCCTGCCAATCGGGCAAGTACGAATCCATTAAAGCTCGGAACCTATCATTGTGATGGCGTTCGAACAAATGCACGAGCTCGTGAACTAGAATAAATTCCAAGCACTCCAATGGTTTCTGAGCAAGCTCTAGGTTAAGCCAAATACGGCGTGCCTCGATATTACAGCTGCCCCACATGGTTTTCATTCGCTTAATGCGCCAATCACAGCCTTCCAGCCCCATTTCATCCAGCCAGCGGGGCAGTAGTTGGCTAACCTCAGCTTTAAGGGTCTTGCGATACCAGTCTTCAAGTACTTTCTTTCGCCCAAGGTGACTAGTACCTGGGTTCACCCGAAGTTCCAGCTTACTCTTGCCTGAAATATGAATCTCATGGCGCCCTCGACGCTCAACCACTGCCAGTCGATAACGTTTTCCAAAAGAGTAGTGACTCTCGCCACTGACCATTTCGCGTTCCGACTGGCGGGGCTGATCAAGAAAACTACGCTGCTGTTTTTTAATCCAGGGGATACGCGGTACTATCGCACGTCGAATAGCAATATCAGATAAATGTTCAGGCGCGGACACACGCACTGCCCCCTCAGGCGGCAATACACTGATATGCAGGTTCTTAATCGCCTTACGGTTTATCGTAATCGCTAGGCTACCAACCTGCATATTGATCGTGTCAGGTCGGTTCACTGATACTCCACTTGGGCTTTGACCAGTTCCATCACTTTATCCACATCAACGCCATAACCAGCTGACTTTTCTCTAATGGCGTTCGCCACTTCGCGCTCCTTAAAGCGGTCTCCTACCCACTCATCCTTTTTGGTATCGCGGATAGCGGTATCAATTTTAGTGGCGAGATTCTCATTTTTACCCAGGTTATCATAGAGCGCTCGTTTAGCAGGGGTATCCATCGATGTCGGATACTTGGTTTCATCTGGCTTTAATACATCCTTTGCTAGCACCCTTACCTTCTCAAGATATTCCTGATAATCCAAAGCTTGTTTGCGCCGCTGCTCAATCAGCTCTTCCAGCAGCTCAGACATTTTCTCGTAATATTTGGGGTTGACCGGGTTCTCATCCACAATTTTCTTGCGGATATTGTTTTCAATGGTCTCGGCCATTGCTACCTTGTCTTTACGGATATCCTCTGGCAACTTCTCAAGCCCATCGGCACCGCGATTAACAATTAACTCGATTAGCCCTAACTCCTCGAAGTCCATTAGTGTCTCGCTGTGATCGGCCTGGATATACATATCCAGCAAATGGCGCATACCCGGCTCATAGCGCTTCATCTCAACCAGATCACCACTGGCCAGCTTAATCTCATCGCGGACCTTCTCGAAATAGGTCACTTCCTTTTTGATTTTGCTTGCTTGTACAGAGGAGTAACCCGCATCCTGCATCTCGCAGGCGATATTGCCATAGGCCCTTAGTAACTTGGCAACACTTTGATATAGCGTCAGGCGCAGAGCCTCTTTCTCAGTGCGCTCATCGGCAGACTGTTTATCGTCGCCACAGAAGTAGTGGATATAATCAGCGGTATTACGTGGAGCCTTAACCGGCTCACATAATGCTCTCACCATTTCCAGCGCATCATCCAGATCCTTGCTCGCCTCTGACAAACGGTCTTTTAGCAATCCGGTAACATCTTCCTTGTCATATCCCTCAAAGGCCTCTGACGTATAGTTTTGGATAGATTTTTCCAGAGATCTGAATAGATCCTTATAGTCGATAATATAGCCGTAAGTCTTATCGTCGCCGTCCAAACGATTCACTCGGCAGATAGCCTGAAATAAATTGTGATCTGCCATCTTCTTATCGATATAAAGATAGGTAGCGGAAGGCGCATCAAAACCAGTGAGCAATTTATCCACCACAATCAAAAGACGCATCTGCCCCGGCTCTTCCTTAAAGCGCCTCTTAACTTCTTTCTCAAATTCCTCTGAACGGCTTGCCGCCTGCTCCTCCGGTTGCTCAAAAAAATCCGCCAGCATCTTGCGATAAACATCGTACTTGAAGAGCTTCTCCGTCAGACCCTCACCAGTCTCTTCACCTTTAATAGCTGCTGCGGTAGGCTTATAGCTGGTAACAATAGCGCACTGACCAGCAAGCGTACTGCCGTTGAACAATTCAAAAACCTTACACGCCTGATACACACTGGCACACACCAGCATGGCATTGCCTCGGCCATCCATTAACCGGGGCTTGGTCTCCATATCCATTAAAATATCATTGACTATCTGCTCCAGTCTCGACTTGCTGGAAAGCAGTTTCTGCATCGTGCCCCATTTTTGTTTTAGTGCTGTCTTACCCAGAGGGCTCAAATCTTTGGTTCTCACCTCAAACCAGTCGTCAACTTTCTTTTGTGAAGTGATACGCTGATCAATATCCCGCGCCTCGTAACGCAGATCCAACACCACTTTATCCTCAACCGCCTCATCGAATTTATAGGCGTGGATAAAAGGGCCAAATACTTCAAGGGATTTTTTCTTATCAGCCCTTATCAGCGGCGTACCGGTAAAGCCAATAAACATGGCTTCCGGCAGGATCTTCTTCATCGCCTTGTGCAGCTTGCCAGACTGTGTGCGGTGGCATTCATCCACAAAAACATAAAGATCCCCTTTGGGGGCAAAGTCATTAGACAGGCTCCCGGCCACCTCCTTAATAAAGTTATCAGTGGCTTTATCTTTTTCTTCCTCGGTATCCTCTTCGCCATTTCGACCAAATTTGTGCACTAACGAGCATACAAGCCAGGGACTCGGGTCATTGAGGGTAGCGATCAGATCGGCGCCGTTCTTGGTTCGATAGATATTCTCATCAACACCATTAAAGACCGCTTCTATCTGTTCATCGAGCTCGGTGCGGTCGGTAACAATCAACACCCGCGAATCTTTAACCTGCTCCCGAATCCACTTGGCCAGCCACACCATTGTCAGGCTCTTACCGGAGCCCTGGGTATGCCAGATAATGCCGCCTTCGCGCCTATGGACATGTCTGTGCGCCGCCTGCACACCGAAGTACTGATTATGGCGAGCGGTTTTTTTGACTCCTGCATCGAAGACAAGAAAGTCGTGAATCAACTCCAGAAAACGCCGTTTGTTACATATCAGGCTGAGATGGAAATCGAGTGGGTTGGAATAAGGATTGGTCACATCCTCTTTCCATTCCAGATAATACTTCTCTGCCGTTTCTATGGTGCCGTAGCGTAAACCCTGGGTATCGTTCCCTGCCATCACCAGCTGCATAGTGGTAAAGAAATTTCGGATAAAGTCTTTCTTCTGATTGTCCAGATTTTGGCGTATACCCTCGGACACCCCCACAGAAGAGCGCTTTAGCTCAAGTACCCCCAGCGCAATTCCATTAACATACAAAACAATATCCGGGCGTTTCCTATTCTCACCTTTAATCGACACCTCTTCGGCTATAGCGAAGTCATTAGCCTCCGGGTTTTCCCAATCGATTAACCATACGGTTTGATTCGTTTCACCGGCCCCTTCCTTGTCTTTAACCCCGTAGCGGAGCAAGCTGTAGACATCTTTATTGGCGTAATAGAGTTTTTTACCCTCACCCAGGGCGGCGGCAGCTTCCAGTTGATACAGCACCCTCGCAATTAACGCTTCGCTGGTACCACGCTCACGCAGCCAGGACGACAGAATTTCCAGCTCCACATTGCGATTGTTGTCGCGCTTTTCCCAATTACCTAGGTAGCGATAATTGAGTTCTTCCTGAAAAAGTTTAATCACCCGCTGCTGGGTCAATCGCTCTCGCTGTCCAACGTTACTCATTCAAATTCCCTTATTGAATTTCTGGTGAAAAGGGTTAGCTATAGCTTACTCATCTTTACCTGCGTACCAGCCCCCAGAGCCCTCACACATATTACAGCCAGAAAAGTAACTCATTTCCATATCACCCGTATTTTTTTCATTACACCACTCACAAGCTTCAAGGCTACAGTCCGTAAAATCAGTCAGGCAACATGCACAAATCCACTCTTGATTAGTAGTATTAACCACTGTGTGGTGGCTGTCACAATCAGAACAATTTGCAACTCCCCACCCGAAGTCACCTTCCTCTTTTGCTGCAGAATACGCAGCATTGTCATCAAGTAGAATTTCAGCAAGCTGCTTGGGTTCGTAGTGTTTCTTACAATTTGAACATGAAGAATACCCTTCGGAAGCAAAAGTCACTATGTGGTCACACGATTCACACTTAATGTTGATCTCTGTTTCCTTCAACCCACACACTAAACATTCTGACTGGAATAGCTCATGCAAGTCATTACTTTTAGATTGGGCCTGAAAACCACACGATGGACATTTATCAAACCTTTCTCCAGCAGCTATCTTCGCTTCAATTTCTGCTTTAAGTTCATCATAAATAACCTGCAAGAAACTATGTAAATCTCGAAGCTGCGTATCCACCTGGGATATAGCCTCTTCCCAATCAGTAAAGGTGCTACCCCACCTATTCATTAGGAGCGAGTGCAAGTAATGCCACGCCTTTAACTGTTGTTTAACAACAGACTGACGAAAAGTAGTATTCCCCGCCTCATCTCCGTGATCCTTGTGGTAAAAGTGAACGATTTTATTCCGATGCCTACCGACAGACTTAAAAGCATCTAGCTCTTCTTTAGTGAGTGGACTTTTTACCGCTTTGTCCAATTTGATGGCAGCCTCACCTAATGTAACGGACTGGAAGTCACCTACAATAAATTTATCCCAATCTGGATCTTGCTTTTTGCTAATTACTAAAGTCCAGTGATCAGCGAGAAGACGTGCTTTGAGAAATAACTCAACTGCTGAGTAGAAGTGAATTACAGAATACTTCGGATTGTTCTCTACTTCTAATGCTGCAGTACTTAAAAAGTCGAGTGCATTTTCGATAAGCCGGCTAAAGATTTCTTCATTATTCACTATTACTCTCCATGGGATATTGCTTTCTGCTCACTAACTTTCAGTCCTTTTTCACATTTACTATCGCCGTGACTCCACCCCCTCACTCTCTATTGTTGTCAGCGCATCCTCGGGAACAAAAATCCAACCCTCACCAGCTGGCGTATCCACATCTGCGGGGCAGAGGGCATTTGATTTATAGTGAAATAACCAAGCCACTAGGGCGCAGAGCAGAGCATCGCGCTTGTCTTCATGATTAATACCAAAACTGAAGCCAGCCATTTCCCACGGGTCCACCTGTTGACCGGCTGGTGCCGTGCGATAGCTGCTAAGCAATTCATGCATTAATGGCGAGGGCTTACAGGCAGCTGGGTAGGCTTCAATCGCGTTCAGCCCACCGCCGCTAGTCCAGACTCCGGTATTTGGATTTTCTGGGGCAAAGCGGGCCAGTACGTGTATCCCCTTGGTGGCTTGGCTGCCGATCATATCCTTGATCGGCGATAGCGGCTTTAATCCACGCTGAAATAAAAAGCGCTCGGTATGGCGGAATAGATAGGGGTTAGTATTCCAGTATTCAATGGGCCCGGCTACAGACTCGCCGGAAATTAACTGCCGAAATGCTTGCGAAAAGCCCAATGGAGTATCGATGGCCAATACGACCGGTGGTATATCGGCGGTAGTCTCAATCTTGCAACAATCCAGCAGTGCCCGAATCCATTCCTGGGTATTACCAGCCTCGTTAATCGCTTTGCGCAAGTTGCCGCGCCAGGGCTGGCCGAGGATAGTGCGCTCACTATCCAGCACCACCAGTGCATCGCGACTATTGGCATTGCGGTCACAATTCCAACCGCCGACATCCCAGCCGATAAATAGTGGGGCAGCTTGCTTAGTAGCCATCATTACGCGGTAACTGCTTCCGACTGTAGCAGGCGGATCCTGCCGGTAAGTAATTGTTGCATCATGCCCTGTTTAATGTGCTGCGCCTTGAGTAATCTCTGATTTATTACTCGAATTTCCTCATCAAATTCTGAAATGACTTGGGAGATAGCTCTCTGCTCTTCATGCAAATTCGGCAACTTAACTCTTATACTACTTAATGCATTAGCGCTGATATGCACCACTGCATCACCTTGACCCAGGCTCGATTTCTGAGTAATCACTTCACTCGAATTAAGGCAATAACCAAGGAAAGCTGAGTCACAGCCTCGGGGGGACAGAATTACAATATCTCCACCGGCATATGCTTCAATTTCTGAAACAAGAGCAGCAGCTTTCCCAATTTCCTCCTTGGTTTCTCCTGATCCAGCAAACAGTATATCCCCCTTAAGTAGCCTTTTAGCTGATGTAGCTACTGAACGAGAAATAAAGGATGAAAATTGTCTGATGACATTGTGATGCAGTGTGTATAGCTCACCGTATCTGATACACGGGATATCACCACTATGTGCTTCCGCCTTGTTAACTCCGCTTCCCTTCGAAAATTGGCCAACACTACCCAAAGTCACGAGGCTCCAATCCTCTGGAATCTCCCCCAACTCACTCTGCTTGGCGCCTTTAGGTGTGCCATCTGGGTGCTTGGCAAACTGTGGCAGGCGGATCTTGCCAGTCAGCAGCTGCTGCATGGTCGCAGTTTTGATAGCTTGTTTTTTGGCGATTAGTTTTTCTAGGCTTTCAATAAGGGAATCAGTATCAGATAAAACGTTAGCTATGGCCACCTGCTCAGAGTATGAATGCTTAACATCCAAATCATAATTTTTGATAGACTCTAAAGGGATTCGTCGGTGCCCTGCACTACCAACCATCAAGTTTTCTAACGTAGACCTAAATTTCTTAGTTTTTGTCACGTAGTAAATATAAATTGGGCTAGCCTTATCAGCAGCCCTAAGGACATGAAACTCTGTGCTACCAAATCCAATTTTTGTCTTTAAACAGTCTGTCCGAGCTCCTTTTCCATTTTCAAAACACGGCGTGATCTTGGCGACAAGAACGTCACCTCTTTCAAAGTAGGTGAGCCCCGGCTTTATAGTTTTTAACTCCTTAACAACAGAGTTTCTGATCTTCGCATTCTCATCGACGTCCTGCATAGTAAGAACAGTTACCAACTCACTACTTTTGATGCCTTGCTTCGGAAGGTGCTCAATTAACAACTCCTTTAGTTTTTGAGTCATACTTACCACTCCAACCCCATCACTCGCAGATGCCCATTTACTTTGTTACTTAAACTTTCTACCTGCTCAGTCAGTTGCGGCAGCGGATCGTGATAGCGCTCTTCCAACTCTTTTAAGCGGTTTGCCAGCTGCTGAGTCACTCGCTCAATTTCCGACTGAATAGCAGCTTCAAGACTAGTTAACCACTTATCGTCGATCAGTAGCGCCTGGATATCCTCCTCAGCTAACTGGCCATATTGGGCCAGTACTCGCTTATCCAATTCTTCTTTCGCTTCTTTATGGGCTTTTTTAGCTGTAGCTTCCGCATTGAACAGTTTCTTCGCCTGCTTAAGAGCCTGTTCCTCTTCGTAATCAAAAATCCCCTTCAAACGCGCGGTAACGCTGGCCTTGGTGATTTTGTCTTTTTCGTTAATAGCCGCACTCAGCAGGCCGTCCTCACTGCCGTGCTCCTCCAAGTAGCTCTCCAGCTCGGCAGTGGCTTCGTCCAGCACACCCTGCGCGGCATTGACTTCGGCCAGCTGTTGGCTGGCAAAGCGCTCGGCAATCAATTGTGGCGGTATCGCATCGGCCTTGTATTTGGTTTTATTGACGATCAGATCTGGGGTTTCCTGCAGCTTCTCCCCCTTCTTAGGTACTAGCACGCGCAACTGTGCAGCGGCCGGCCAGCCCCCCTGGGTGATCAGGTACACATCGTCCTGCATAGTCTCCGCCCAGTAGTCCATCAGAATCTGGTAGACGTCGTAGCGGCTGAGCAGCGGCACCGGTATATAGGCCTCCAGCAGCGCCTCGGAGATTTCGTGAATAAATACCTTGGGCTTGTCACCCTCTTGCAGCTCTTCAAAGGGCTGCTTTTCTGTCCACTGGGTAAAGGGTGCCAGTGCCTGATCGCGAAAAGCGGTAAATTCTGGGTGCGCCAGCAGGGTACTCTTCACCTGGCCGGGCTCCACCAGGGCCTGGCTGTAGCCATCGCGCCCCTTGTCATGCAGCGATGAAAACAGGGTCTGGCGCAGGGTCGGAAATACTTCCCAGAAAGCGCTGAGCTGGTCCAGATCAGCATTGGGGATACCGCCTTGCAGGTGAGCGCTGAGATCGTGCAGGTCCTCCGGCTCGGAGGCGTCGATATAGCGCGGAATATTCAGGTTGTAGTCGTTTGCAGCAATCTCACTGAGCGGTACCAGCCGGCTGTAGTGATCCAGCTCAGTCTGCTTGGTGAACACATCGACCACCTTGTGGATATCCTGGCTACGCAGGCGGTTCTTGTTACCGTCCTTAATAAAGCCTTTGCTTGCATCCACCATAAAGATGCTGTCGCGGCCCTGGGCCTGCGCCTTGTCCACCACAATAATGCAAGCAGGAATGCCGGTGCCGTAGAAGAGATTGGCCGGTAAGCCGATAATCCCCTTGATATAACCCTGCCTAATCAGGTTCTCGCGGATACGCGCTTCGGCGTTGCCACGGAACAACACCCCGTGAGGCAAAATCACCGCGCCCTTACCGGTGCTCTTCAGTGAGGTGAGGATATGCAATAGGAAGGCGTAGTCGCCATTCTTCTCCGGCGGCACACCCCAGGTAAAGCGGTTGAACTCGTCTTGCTCCGGGTTGAGGCCGTTGCTCCAGTTTTTATTGGAAAACGGTGGGTTGGCCACGGCGAAGTCGAAGGTTTTAAGCCGGCCATTTGCCTCTTTCCATTGCGGTTCGGAAAGGGTGTTACCTTTCCAGATCTTGGCAGTGGCATTGTTGTGCAGAATCATATTCATGCGTGACAGGGCGCTGGTGGCATTGTCCATCTCCTGGCCGAAGATCGACAGACCGCGCGGGGCCTCATCGCTGGCCTTCAGCAACAGGGAGCCGGAACCACACGTAGGATCGTAAACACTCGCATCCTGCGGTGTATCGCTGGTGATACCCACCACCTTGGCCAAAATACGGGAGACCTCTGAGGGCGTATAGAATTGGCCCTTACTCTTGCCGGACTCGGTGGCGAAGTGACGCATCAGGTATTCATAGGCATCACCCAGCAGGTCATCGCCGTCGGCGTGGTTGGCGGATAGGTCCAGCCCTTCGAACAAGCCGATCAGCTTGGATAGGCGGTCCACCATATCCTTGCCTTTGCCGAGCTTGTCCTCATCGTTAAAGTCGGCCACATCGATCACGCCCTTGAGGTCATTTTCCTCCGCTAGGGCGCTGATAATCTTGTTCAGCTTATCACCAACTTCTTTATCGCCCTTGAGGGCAACCATATCCTCAAAGCTGGCACCGACGGGTACCACAATCATGCCGTAGGGGTCGCCCTTGTACTTGTCGGATACGTACTTCATAAACAGCAGGGTGAGTACATAGTCCTTGTATTGGCTGGCATCCATGCCACCGCGCAACTGGTCACAGCTGGCCCAGAGGGAGGAGTAGAGAGCGGTCTTCTTAATGGCCATTAAGCGGTAATTCCTAAGTATTCTTTAAAAGTATTCGTTGTCGTTGAGCGCTCTGAGCGCAGCCGTTTACAATTGCTCAGTATTTAACCCGGCGGCCTTCAGGCGTTGGGTGAGGTTACGCATCTTGCTGAACTCAGTAGCAAAGCTCTGCCGCAGGCCCACGCCCTCACAGAACTCCTTGGAGGTGATTTTCTGCAGCTGATCGGCGTACTTGATCATCTGCAGGTGCAGCTCTTGGGTGTACTGGTTGCGGGGAGCTGCCTCTAAGGCGGTACGGATTTGTTGGTAGATTTCGGGTTCGTTCATGTCCGGATTCGATAATGTAAAAGCAGCTAGCTAATCTAGCTAAATTAGCTAGATTAGCCAAGGTACAAAACTGGCTAATTTATCGGCTATTAAAGGTAGTGAAGGCTTTCCTATATCGCACAAGTATTGGCCTCAGTACCCTATTTTGGTGTTGC
Organism: Microbulbifer epialgicus; assembly: GCF_041447265.1. Classification (NCBI taxonomy): domain Bacteria; kingdom Pseudomonadati; phylum Pseudomonadota; class Gammaproteobacteria; order Cellvibrionales; family Microbulbiferaceae; genus Microbulbifer; species Microbulbifer epialgicus. Next base: position 59,725 of record NZ_JBGMEK010000024.1, on the reverse strand, counting down.
GTGACAGAATTATGATCGCTGAGGCGGTGGCTACATCGATAAGTAACCAACCTTAGAAGAACTTTACTGAGTAAAATGGCTCATCACAGGCTAGTTTCTGATCAGTTGCCATAGTTGATGAAACACTCTGCTGCCCTCCTCTTATCCTGCCTAAGCTCATTGAGTTTGTTGATTTATTACTTTCCCTCTATGAACTTTTGATTTGAAATACTGAGGGTTGGCATTGATCAATTAGCTGATCGATTAAAGTTACTTTTAACTTGATTTTAATTGGCGGCTAGCTTTATAAGAGCAATATAAAAAGGAATTGAATTAGCAGGATAGCGGAAGCAATGACTAAGCAATACATCCACCAGTTTAGAACTATGGAGGACCTTCGGGAAATCATTAAAGAATTTCAGGGGTTCGTTGCCCGACCTACTGTTGGAGAAAACCATCCCACACTGTATGACCCGGAGAATACTCCCCCTGGAGAGAAGCTGGTACAGGGGCTTAGAGTAAAAGATTGGTACCTATCTCCCGACTATCAATGGGTTTTGCCCCATCCGCAAATGGGCCTTTCATTTTCTTCAAACTGGCAACACTTAAAGGGTCTGCATAAAATGATGCAGAAACACAACCCTAGTACGGCAGTACATGTTTACTGGGTATTGGAGGCAGCGGACATTCCTCCAGGCTTGAAGTTTGTGCCAGATAAAAAGAAGAAAGGACATCACTTCCTTACTGTTACCGATAAAATGCTAGTGCACCAGCTAGTGGAAAAATTAAATTGGATAGCAGACCGAATGTCGGTCATTAAAGATGCAGGTTTCACACTATGATCGAATATAGATATCCAGAAGAAAAAATCGTCGCGATATATTTTGCCGAAATCCTGGAAGATATTAAGGCCAGCGAGATTATCGAACGTGGATACGTTTCCTCTGCAGAAGAAGCCACTCATCTAAGTAAATTCTTCTGGGCCATGATTGAGAAATCGGCCCAGGGTGTAGAAATCCCCTGCGAGGGAAGCTCTGAATACTGGACTGAGAAGCTTTACAACACTCTCGGCGGCTACCTGGAAGAAGCAGGCTATGAAAAGCAGTGGGATGACGAAGTGGATAATGCGTAAAATCCTATTCCAGAAAATAAAATTCTTTATTTTATGAGTACTGAAAGCTTCAAACTGAAAACTCTCTTCAATATGGGCAACTGGGTTTAACCTTTATAAATAAAGATGAAAATTCAGGCGCCCAAATAATCTTATTGGATTTTATTCAGTTTTCTTCAGCGTCAAAGCTGCGTAGAATCGAAAGATATTTATCAAGATTCTGGGCACTGATTAAACTGGCTTCTACAAGCCAACCGCCCAGGATAAAACAAGAACATCAAGAGTTGTATAAAAGACCCATTCCCCAAAGGAGAACGGTAGCGTGACGTAAGAGTAAGTAAAAGGCGCTGACCCAAGGTGCGGCAACACCCGGGGCCAGCTAACCAAATTGATACCATAGTTATCAAAGTGGCTCCATGAATGGTACGCTAGAAACCCGCTCGTCTTCAATAAAAGGTTGCAAATTCAGTAACCTGAGGCGATTCCCCAAGCACAGGGAGTCTAGCGCCCGCCTTTTCTTCTTTTACGCCTACCGTTCTCGCGCCCCTCCTAATGCCTGCAACCGATATTACTTTCCTGGCCTTCCCGTTGCGGGAGGTACGCCAATGCTTTGCGTCTCATTAGGAAACCAATATGTTGATTTTAAACCGCCGTACTGGCGAGAACCTCAGGATTGGGGAAAACGTCTCAATCACAATATTAGAAGTTAAGGGTAATCAGGTGCGGGTAGGCATAATCGCTCCAAGGTCCTTACCGGTTCACCGAGAAGAAATTTATAGAAGAATCAAAAGACAACAGGGGCAAGACAACGGGGGGATAAAAAAACAGATTCTCCTAGTAGAATGAGTCCTAACAATCCTGCTTAGGCCCTACTGCTCCAAGGACGATAACAACCGCAACCCTTGTATAATCGAACAATCTGTCCAGCATTTAGGGTTTCCCTATTCCAAAGGTCCTAAATGCTGGACAGAAAACTTTAACAGCGCCTAGGCAATGTTAATTAATGTAACAATTTAGCCGGCTGTACCACTTAATGCAGAAGATACAAAAACCGGCAAAATACGTTGTTCAATCAAGCCCAGAGTTTTTTCTTCATCGCCGCGGCCGGTGATAGCTATCACCAAATCCAGGTCTTCGATGGATATCACATACTGGCCACCACCGCCCCAGCCAAATTTCGCTAGGTATTTCTTGTCGCCAACCTTCAGAGGGGTTCGCCAGAAGAAGTAGCCGTAGGAAAAATTGGTGTAGTCGAACTCATCATCTGTAGGTACAGCTACCTTTCCAGTGGCCTTGGTGATAAACGCTTCCGGAATCAGCTGGTGGCCATTCCATTTGCCATTATTGAGTACCAATGTACCCCACTTAACCATACTACGAGATGTCATCATGGCTCTTGACCCTGCCTGGGGCACCCCACTAACGGCTTCCTTCCAGTGATAGCTATCGATCCCCATCTTCTCTAGCAGCTCTTTTTTAATAAAGTCGCTGGCGGAGCCGGGAACTACAGCATCCAGAACCAGCATTGCAATCATTGGGTCTGAGCCTTGATATAAGTAAGTTTGCGAATCAGAAGTGATCGGCTTACTGTAACTTAGATAGATTTGGGCTAGCTTTTTCCCGGTTAACTGCTCAGGTTTTTCTAGTAAGGCATCGAGTTTTTCCTCTGCAATACGGATTCCTGACTGCATGCTCATGGCATGATTTAGTGTGACAAGGTCTGCGCCTTTAGCAAGCTGCTTCCTATCCAATCCTTTCAGGAAGGAAGTGACAGGCTTGTCCAAGTCTTCCATGGTCAAATACCCTAACTGTATCGCCCTCCCAATTGCCAGGGCTGTATAGGCCTTGGTGGCAGACGCTTGTGGGTGAGGAAAATTGACACGACCAAGGGAATAGTAGGATTCAAAAACCAGTTTGTTGTTTTGAGCAATTAGTAGGCTATCGTAAGGTGTATGTTGGTTATCAGCTATTTCTAGTGCCAGCTGTTGCAAACTCTCCTTAGTTGTATCTATCTCACCAACAGGAATACCGTCTTTTCTATCCGCTGGAGCTGTATCAATAAATGCTTTTTTAAGCTTTGGTATTGATCTCTCCAGGCCTGTGAGGTCACTACCATAGTCGGCCATATTTATTTCTGGAGCATGCAAATCTCCTGCGCCCGCAGTGACGCTTATGCCATACATTAAGCCGATTGCGATTAGCTTTTTCATAATCATCTTAGATCCCAAATTTAATTTTTAATTAATAAGACTCGATATACTATTGACTAGTGTTTCAGCTTATCGGCAAGCCAATAAATACTGCGAACTGATGTCTTTGGGAATGCTGTAGTGTGATTCGCCGATTCGATAACTGCCGGCTCCAGAGTTAAGTTAGCCAATTCTTGGTCCTTTAACTCACTAACGAACCTTTCTACCGTAGCGCCCAGTTCCTTCTCTAATTCTCCGTAAGCAATAAATACGTTTGTTTGCTTGGGTATATCCATCAATGGTTTGTTAGGCTCTGATTCAAGTCGAGAATCCATATAAGTGCCTATCAATCTTGATGGGCTACCGATAATGTAGTTTTGAAAAGTATCCGGTTGGCTTATTAAGGCATAAACCCCAAAGAGCCCCCCGAATGAGTAACCGAAATAAGTACGGTTATCTGGATTTGCGCGGTAATTGCTTTCGATATACTTAATAACGTCATTTCTTATAAAGGCGAGATACTGATGGGCCTCTCCTTTATATGATTTTTTATCTTTTTTATTAGAGAGAACTGCCGGTTTAAAGTCCCGATATCGACTCGACCATTCTTTTTCAGCACCGGCCATATCCTTCTGCCAACTAATACCCACCAAAATGGCATCTTCTAGTGCGTATTCAGTAGTGGCAGATAGCATTTCAACCGCCCATAAAGCGTCTGTATAGTAAATAACCGGATGCTTATTAGTATCACTCTCCTCGTATTTTTCAGGCAGCTTAATAAACAGCTCGTATTCTCTATTATTGCTGGAGTCCTGAATGGGTATTATTTGGATTGTGGATAACTCCAGGGCCTTATGCTCACCTGCTTCAAGGGCAGCGATAGGTAGCAACAGGAGAAAGGCGACTAGTAAACGCTTTTTCATATCAGTATTTATACCGTTACATGTGATCGGAGAAGCGCTCAATCTAAACAAGGAGCCAGTGAAACACCTGAAGTGCTCCTGATTTTTCGATGACTTTCTACTGCTGGCATAAAGTGCTTATTTATCAATAGGTTACAAGGCGCGCTTTAGATGTAATCAGGGTTTATGCTAGTATCGATAGCAAAAATTCAGCTCAAATTTTGCTCAGGTAGATACATCAATGGCTTCACAATATTGGGTGGGTGACTTCTTTATTGATTTATCCAGAAACCAGATCACCCGACATGAGCAATCACAAACTATCCCCCCAAAAGCCCTTGCTGTCTTAACCCACTTGGCAAAGCATCAGCGAAAGGTAGTGAGCCAGGATGAGCTACTATCTAAGGTCTGGCCCGATACAATAGTCACACCAAATACGCTGCAAAGAAGTATTGCGCAACTTAGAAAAGCCTTGGGCGAGGATCGAAAGCAGCAGTCTTATATTAGAACCCATGCCAAACAAGGTTATAGCCTGGAATGTGATATTGTTTGGCAAGATGGTGATTCTATTCCACAGGATAAGACAGTATCGGAAGAAAACGCCCTCTCTCCTGCTCCCCCTGCACCCCCTGAGCCTGTAATAGATATACAACCAAGTAATCCGGATTATCAAACCCAGTCAGTTAAACCAAATAGATTCCCAATATTTGCGCTAATCGGGATGCTATTATTGATATTTGTTGGATTTAATTACTCTTCACCCAAGCAAAACGCTCAGCTTATATTTGATCGATTACAGGCAGTAACGGCTACGGATCACAAAGAGTTTGGCCCCTCATATTCACCTGATGGTGAATATATTATATTTAATCGTTATTTGGATAAGCTCTGTGTTAATAAAATCTGGGCCAGGAATATACATACTCAGCAGGAAACGGAATTAACTCCCGAATGGGGTACTTATGGCCGCCATACATTATCTCCGGATGGCAAAAAACTGGTATTTATTTCAGAAGAAGACTGTACCATACCGCTAACCCAGAATACCTGTTACAACCTGGTAAGCCTGGACTTCCAAGAGGCATTAGTAAGTCCGCAACAGCCAAGTGTATTAATGCGCTGTAAAAACTCGGCCATTAAGAATCCGGCATGGTTAAATAACAATGATCTCGCTATTTTGCATAAAGAGTCTGATCGTTGGCGGTTAATCAAATATTCCGTGAGTGATAACAGCAGTCAGGTACTTTATGACCTGGAAGAGGGAAACCTAGCCCACTTTGATTATTCAATCGATGACGATTTAATAGCCGTCACCAGCTATCATCAAGATGGCCGGCATTATATCGATATGCTGGATTCTAAGGGGGCGCTTTTAACCAGCCATCCGGTAGACTATCCAGATGAAATCCCTCAGCGCAGGACTATATCCCCTAACTTTTCGCCGCTTAAAGATGAGTTAATCTTTAGTACAGGGCGACGACTCTTCTCTCTCACTTATGATGGCAAGGTCAGTAGAATTCAGTTACCTCTGGACCAATCTGCCAGCTCTCCAGACTTTCATCCAGGTGGACATAGAGCACTGGTTATTAAAGGGCAATACGATAGTGATATTGCCTCGATACCGCTTAACCTGCCTGGGGCTAGCAGCACACCTTCAGAAGAGGATGTCAGCACAATTTACCCAAGCGCCACACGGTCGATTTCCGGGGAGGATGACGGTATTTTCCAACCCAATGGCAACTTGATTGCGTTTACCTCCAGGCGCTCTGGTGAAGACCAGGTGTGGGTAACTGATAGTAGTGATTTACGGCAGGTATCTCAGTTTCCAATCGATACCAATATCGACGGTATCCATTGGTCTGCCGATGGAGAAAGTATTCTGGTAAATGCCAATAATGAGCTCAATAAAATTTTCTTGGATGGCCGTGTAGAGGGCTTGCCCCTGAATGCGCCTGTTGATCAGCTCTTCCAGTGGGATAGTATCGATAATTCAGCGTTACTATCCTTGACGGTTAAAGGGATTACACAGTTTGCAGAAGTCGATTTAGATAGCCTTGAGACCAGGTTTATCAATGAAAAACCAGTTAGCTGGGCCCAAAGAGCTAAAGATGGCCGGTTGATCTATATAGATCATATGAACCGCTTCTGGCAACCTGGCGCCGCGGAAGACCAGCTTATCGAGAAGCTAACCGATCAAGGTAGCGAAAAGAGATTTGTTATCAAAGAGAGTGTGATTTACTCAATCAATCGAGACGACCAGCTGTGGTCATACAATCTCGACACCGATAACTTTTCCATTTTAGGGAACATGCATAGGGATATCGATTACTTGACCGATGTTAATCAAGAGCACCTGATGATTACCTATGTTGTTGCCGCTAAAAAGGAAGTGGCTGAGCTTTTCTTACGGCAATAGCATTACGACAATACACTCTTTTTATTTCTAAAAAAATAAGATGGTTTCCTAGAAACCATCTTACTATTCCATCACGATATAATACGGACTTCAATATTGCTAAAGCTCAATTAAAGAACTACATAGCTACGTAAATAATTTCATAAGCTGATCAACTACCCACAAATGGAGCTGGCTGTGATTAGATCGGCTATGCCATGCTGCAATGACTTCAAATTTTGGGGTCTGTGTATCCAGATTGAGAGGAATCACTTTCTTATTGGGCAACAATCTTGAGGGGTAAAAAGCAATTGTGTCAGTGGCAGCAATAATATCTGGTGCGGCTGAAAAGCAAGGTACTGACATTACGATATTGCGCTTTAGTCCTTGCATAGCAAACCATTCATCGTGAGACCCTCTCAAGTTCGGGCGAGAAGGCGAAATAATCAATTGTGGAAGCTCTGCTACGTCAGCCAAAGTCAATGACCTGCCCTTTAGAGGAGATTTTTTTCCTGCAATACAAACATGTTGCTCTTCAAATAACAGTTTGTAAGGCAAGTCATCCGGGATGAAATCAGGGAAAGTGAGCGCTAGATCGATCTCACCAGCCACCATTAACTGATTGAGATTATCTGTTTCAAAGTCCCTGACGATAACTTTAAGTTCCGGGGCACATTTACGGACAACCTCTAGTAGTTGGGGTAGTACCGATTGAATCGCATAGTCTGTGGCGCTAATGCTAAAAACCCCCTTATAGGTTGCCGGGTCAAAAGCTATTGGGGTCAGCAGTGACTCTATATCCTTTAAAATGCTGCTGATCCTACCGCCCAGTTGTTCGGCAATAGGAGTGGGCACCATGCCGTTGCCTTGCCTAATGAACAGACGGTCATCAAATACTTCCCTCAACTTACGCAGCTGTTCACTGATTGCTTGCTGAGTTAACCCTACCTTTTCCGCTACCCGCGATAGGTTTCTCTCTTGCAGTAGCGCTTCCAATATACGTAGCTGTTTCAGGTCTAACCGACTTATACCATTCATATTTGTAACCAGGACAAAGAGTAGTTGTTTCTAATTGTATCTTTGCCTATCTATTATTCCCACCATCGTAAGGCACAGCCACATCTGGCTGGGGCTATTTAATAGCCCAAGTAGTTACTCTTCTAATTATCTGGAGATAGATATGAGCCGACCCACTAAGCGCTTTGCTCCTCAGGAATCTTATAAATTATTTATTGGTGGTGAATGGGTTAATAGCAACTCGGGGCGTACGATGGACAGCCTCAATCCTGCTACAGGCGAATTACTGACTCGCATACCGTTGGCCGATTCAAGTGATGTCGATGCTGCTGTCATTGCGGCAGAAAAGGCGTTCCCCACCTGGAAACTTACTTCCGCTATTGAACGACAGGATGCACTGCTCAAAATTGCAGACATGCTTTCAGAAAAGAAAGCATTTTTCGCCCACCTTGAGGCATTGGAAACCGGCAAGCCAATTCGCGAAACTTCAAATATTGATATCCCACTGGCCATAGACCACTTTCGCTACTTTGCAGGGGTTATCCGCTCTCACAGCGACGAAGCGGTGATGATTGATGATCAAACCATGAGCTTGGTATTCAGCGAGCCAATGGGTGTAGTCGGTCAGGTAATCCCATGGAACTACCCTCTGCTGATGGCCGCCTGGAAGATTGCACCCGCTATCGCAACCGGTAACACAGTAGTGATTAAGCCATCCGAGATGACTTCATCCACCCTGCTGGAGCTGACCAAGATTTTCAAAGAAGTATTACCAGATGGTGTGGTGAACGTTGTCACCGGCGTAGGCTCAGAAGCGGGCCAGGCTTTACTGGATCACCCTAAAGTCGCGAAGCTGGCCTTCACCGGGTCTACCGGCATCGGATATAACGTGGCCAAAGCTGCGGCTGATAAATTGGTGCCAGCTACATTGGAGCTGGGTGGCAAGTCGGCCAATATCGTATTCCCCGACACAAACTGGGAAAAAGCACTGGAGGGCGGAGCCCTGTCTATCCTGCTGAACCAGGGACAAGTCTGTGAGTCTGGTGCCCGTCTTTTTGTGCACGAAGATATTGTTGAGCGTTTTACTACGGAACTAAAAGCCAAGTTTGAAGCCGTGAATGTCGGCGATCCGATGGACCCCAACACACAGATGGGCAGCCAGATTAGTGAAGCGCAAATGAACCGTATTCTTGGTTACATAGATATTGCCAAAGAAGAAGGTACAAAGATCCTTACCGGCGGTAAGCGGCTGCAAAAACCTGGATTGGAAAAGGGTTTTTATATTGAGCCGACAATTATTACCCATGCCGACAACGCTATGAAAGTCGCACAAGAAGAAATCTTTGGCCCAGTTGTGGTAGTGATTCCATTCTCCTCTGAGGAGGAAGTTATAGCGATGGCCAACCAATCCGATTATGGCTTGGCAGGTGCTGTTTGGACTCAGGATATAAACCGTGCACTGCGCGTTGCACGAGCCGTGGAAACAGGCCGCATGTGGGTGAATATCTATCATGAACTCCCTGCCCATGCACCGTTCGGCGGTTATAAGAAATCCGGTATCGGGCGTGAAACCCATAAATCGATTATTGATGCCTACACGCAGAAGAAGAATATCTTTATCAGCCTTAATGAAAAGCCCTACGGTCTTTTTTAAGCCTCACTGCAATAAGCTTTTAGCAGGAAAGTAGTTATGAAAAACGAAGCACTATTCAGTGAAATCAACCTGGGCCCTTACACCCTGAAAAACCGCATTGTGCTGCCGCCGCTTACCCGATCGCGTAGTTCACAGCCCGGTAACATCGCTAATGATCTGATGGCCAACTACTATGCTCAGCGAGCTGGTGCGGGCTTTATGGTTACAGAGGGCACGCAAATTGAGCCCCGCGGCCAGGGTTATGCCTGGACTCCCGGAATTTATTCACAGGACCAGATCGAAGGCTGGAAAAAAGTGACCAAAGCCGTACACGATCTTGGCGGTATTATTTTTGCCCAGCTTTGGCATGTGGGGCGTGTATCCCACACATCACTACAACCGGGTGGAACGGCTCCTGTTGCGCCGTCTGCAATTCGTGCAGATGCGGTAAAGGTATTTATTGAGACAGGGCCAGGGCAAGGTGCTTTGGCTGATCCCAGTGAACCTCGTGCACTGACAACAGAAGAAGTTAAAGAACTGGTGCAGATCTATGCCCAGGCAGCACGCAATGCTTTGGAAGCAGGCTTTGACGGCGTTGAGCTGCATTGTGCCAATGGTTATCTTGTAAACCAGTTTATTTCTGAACATACCAATCAACGCGAAGACGAGTATGGCGGTAGCCTGGAGAACCGACTGCGTTTTCTCAAAGAGATTGTTGCAGCGGTATCAGCAGAGGTAGGCAATGATCGACTCGGCGTTCGATTTGCTCCGCTGTTTGAAAGTACCGATGAGGACCGTGTTTATCTTGGCCTAGTGGAGAGTGGCCCACACACAACTTATATCGAAGCAATCAAACTATTGAACGAGGCGGGAATTGCTTACCTATCTTTAGCAGAAGCGGATTGGGATAATGCACCGGATTTACCTGAGAATTTCTACCAGGAAGTACGAGATATCTTTGGCGGGCGCATCATGTATGCCGGCAAGTATTCCCCAGAGAAGGCTTTGCGGGTGCTGCAGGCGGGTAACGGAGATATCTTTGGTTTTGGCCGCCCTTTCATTGCCAATCCGGACCTTCCCAAACGTATTCGCAATGATTGGACTCTTAATAAGGTTGACCCGGAAACCATGTATGGCGGTACCGATAAAGGCTATACCGATTACCCTTCTTACCAGCCATAATTTTTAACAGTTCCTTAACAGGATATAAAAAAAGCCCCAGTAATTGAAGGTTACTGGGGCTTTAAACTTACTCGTAAAACTTCTTGGATTCCTGAGGTAATTTTCAGTTTTTTCCAGACACTAAAATAACTATTAATCGCTTTGGACACCTCGACTAAATAGTGATTTACTTCGAGGTGATTATTAAAAACTAAAAGTCCACTCGGGCATCCAGTTCGAAGCCCAGGTTTCCAGGACTTTATCAAGGCCACTCAACACCATAATCCCAAGCAACAAAAGTATGGCACCAAGTGCTACTTTGCCACCAACAGCAAAAGCACCAACTGATGGTGATAAGCGGCTATAAATTTTCCGTGATAGCCCGCCTGCCACCAGTAGCGCAGCGCCGGTACCAAGCCCAAAAGAAAACATCACCATAAATGACTGGCCTAATTGCTGGCCCATGGAAGCAAGCGCGATTGCTGCACCTAGCGTCGGACCTACGCAGGGCAACCAAATAATTCCGGTGAGAAAGCCGATACCAAACTGCCCGGCCCAGGCGCCATCACCAATAATACTCGCCCCTGCGGTAACTTTCGACAAACGCAGAGTCACCCAGTCGGAAAATGGTTTGATCAGCAGAATAAGGGCAACGGCTACAAGCAGGATTGCCGCGATATAACGAAATAGCTCTGGGTCCAGCCCTAAAGAGACCAGCAGGAAACTCAGCACAGTTCCAGCCAGGGCAAATGACAAGCTGAGCCCTACGGCGAGCGCATAAGGCCCCCAGCGCCCAGCACTGCTGGAGGCGCCAACCACCATTGGCACCAGTGGCCAAACACAGGGGGAGAGAATACTAAGTGTGCCCGCAATCAAGGCCAGGGGGGTGGCGCTGACTTCAAGCATTTTCGCCGCAGGCCTTAACTGAGTTAAAGATATTCTGGCGAATAACATCAGCGCGTGTTTCAGCAACACTGAACCATACCTGCTTGTCCCCACGATAGAGCAGCAGAGTTGACTGCCTGGGCGCACGGAAATGCTTTACCCACTCTTTTTGCTTGTCGAAATTCACATTAAGGATTGTGAGGCCACACTGGGGGTTATCTTTCTGGAACTGCGCAAGAATTATGCCCTGCTTCTTGCAGGTAGGGCACCAGTCTGCCCGCACATCAATCAATACGGGTTGCTTGGCAGCTTGCAGCTCTTTGAAGCGCTCTTCGGAGAAAGGCTCTCCGGCTGATGCGAAGGGCACGGTGAGAAGGAGGGATGTTACGAGCAGGCTGGGTAGGAGTAGGCGAAGTACTTTCATGCTTATCATATCCTCAGTATTAAAATAAACACCCCAGTGGAAAGGTAAAATTGGGTGCATCGCAACCTTAGTCGGTGAAACCGACAATTCATTACACTTGATGGCTAAGAATTTCATAAGCTCTTTGTTGACTCTTACTTGTACCTTTTACATTTGCCAAAGCTTTACTACTATCCCGTGCATTATCCGAGTTGTTTTATAGTGAAACGAATTTCGCTGTTTTTCTCACCACCATACAAGAATGCCAGAATCCTGGTTAACTAGCAGACCAGGAAAATAAGATGTAGAAAGTGAAGTTAGTCCAAGAGACTGAGCAGTGAGTTAAGATGGATATACTACTGGGTCAGAAGTAAAGAATACTCTGCACTCGAGACGCGCTGTGAGTACATCCCTGTAAGCTCATAATCGGCATCCGTGCCTCATGCGGTCCCGAGCGCGGAGTATTCTTTCCTTCCCCCTTTTTAGTACAAAGCTGAATTAATAGCTTTTCACTTTCGGCCAATTCTTTTTTGTATTACTACCAGTAGCAGTGGAATGATCAGCCAACCCAAAGACCAAACTACAGGACTGATGAATGCAAGACCAATAGTCAGTACTGCGACAGTTGGCTCAGTAATAGCGCTTTTAAGCACGTTATCTTTTTCCTTGCTGGTCAAGGATGTATTGGCGAAACCCTGCTTACGAGCATACTGCCAGGCTGCAATCCCGATAAATCCTGATAGCGCAAGGCATACGCTCTGACCTACGGTGGATGAGATACTGACTAACTTGGGGTCACTAATCGCAAAATAGAGATAAAAACACACGACCACTTGCTGCAATAACACCAGCGAAGTATGTACATTATTGGATTGTTCAACCGGCCCAAGTAATTTATGCGTCAGGTTCCACTGCACCAGAGTTAACCCGACAGCAATAAACAGGCGGAAAAGTTCTTGAGAATGTTCCAGTAAAAGGCTTAGAAGACCAAACTCAAGCTTTGTCCAAGCCATATCCTCCCCGGAAGGAAGGTATAAGACGAAGTTGACGAATAGAAGGGCATAAGCGACATCAATAAAGTTTTCAAGTCGCCGAAGCCGGCTATGTCTTATTGCAATAGTTCCAGTATCTATATGGCGCATAAAGGAGACCAGACTTTTTAGTCACAGTGAGTCTCGTTATAGCAGACACCGAATACTTGGGTGCCTCTGAATGATTTCATTATATCTCTGAGGGATTTGAAGGCTTCAGAGGTTAGGCGCAGTTCGCAGTGAATGGCCTTAGCTCTTTGCAAGAACTGCAACGCAGCAACTCTGGTCTTCAAGCCCTACCCAGCGGACGCTAGATTGCCAACATAAGCGACACACACTTACCATAATTTCTAGTAGGCTCAAGTTATTTAACATGTTTACAGGCCGGGTATTTATATGGAATACCGCATCGTCAATCTGTTTTCTAAGCAGTAGCCAATATTTTTCCTTTTCAGGAAGAAACGCCTCTGTAGCTCGTTGGTATTTTCGTTCAACCTTAACTTCCAAGAAGGATACGGCTTGCCAAAATATATATTGAAACTAGTTTCCGTGCGATCAACTGATGATCCACGAATTCACCACATTATCGAAGATTATGGTTTTACACATTGCTTAATTATGGGTTCCCATGGTATTCCTGGCTTATTTGTACATAAGCTAACCAGCCTACACCCAGCGGCCTCCTTCGCTATCTCTAAGTGTGTCGGTTGTTGTGGAAATCTAGGTATAATCTGCTCTATCCATACAACCTCACCATCCTTCTGCCTCATTACCAGCTCAATTCTTGACCGACCACATTGATCATCAAAACCCAATGCCATACCTACTATATTTATAACATCTCTATCTGAAGAAATTCCATCCCCACAAAATAGGGTTACGGTGCGGCCATCAACTATAGTACTTTTATCTCCTACTAAATCATAATGACATTTATGCATATCTTTGAATATGCTAATCTAAATCTATTGTGGGTACGCTCGTGGATGACTCCGCCAATATCTCAAAAGCAATCAGCATTGAAAATACGGTTATGATTAAGCACTAAATTTTCAACTTCCACCCAAATATTGGGCAGAAGTTGATTTAGAAGAATGGCTGATTTATAAACAGCACAATGTAAAGCGTGCTTAATGCCTTGCGGGCCTTTGTAAATTTACTTTTTGGCTTGGCTCTTGTACTAGTTGATGAGTTTCAATCATCCTATCAATTTTTGATGCACAGCTGCGATAACGATCTCGACGAGTGACACCTTCAATTTGATCCATACCTTTATAAATTTTTTTGCAACTAAGTAGAATAGAATTCAGTTCATCACTACTAGGGCGATATCGTTCTTTACAGCGCATGGCATCAATTCGGGCCTTTTCAAGAGCTGATTGTCTACGCGCTTCACCAATTTCGGTCTCCCATTGACCAGATACTAAATCCAAGTAAGCAATATGACTGCCCTCTGTAATTCCAAAGGATTCTACGCCAACTCCAAGGAAGTCATTACGGGTTCCGAGAGGCTCACCTTGAACGAAATAATTGGGGGTAACGAAGTTAGAGACCTCAATATTATCTATAGAATAGCTAAATCGCTCTACTGCATCGCACACCTCATAAGCATGCAAGGCAAGTGCATCTGGATGGCGAGGATCTGGCCCCGGAACAAGAATGTTAGCGATAGGGTCAACTATCATCTCTAAAAATTCATGAGAGAAAGTGACCGTCCAGTTTTCTAAAAAATCAGTGAAGACGAAGCCAAATGGAGTTTCTCTATTATTTAGAGAATGGTATCCCAATGCCCCAGGAAGAGTCGCTTCGTCTACTAAGTAAATTACAGCAGAGCCACGAACAGGATCCTCCTGAAGAATATTATTGGGCGCAGGAGAATCACTAGGATGAAAGGAGGAGCGTGAAGTTTTAGTATGCGTCCTGAGCCCCAGATAGGCATAAAATCCTCAGTTACTTGCCGGTTCAGGGCCCGTATCGCATCTTGAATCTGCTGGTCGTTCAAATTAGTTGAAAAGTTAATGACTGAAATTACTGGCAGATACATAATATAAGGACTCCAAAAACAGGAAATTACTTTAGAAAAAAGTAATTCTCATCTTTACATTTAGAACTATAAAACAATAAATAGCTAAAGGTAATTGATTCTCCAATTAATTCTTTATTGATCAAAAAAAATTTTTCCCTATCTGAAACCTCAAGTCAGTCTAGCACTTAAAAATTAGATGCATCTTAACATTGCTTATATAGCATACAAATTTTTTGTGAAATATTTCTAATTCCAATTGAGAATACTCTTTTTGAATCATTCTATTTAGTTAGAGTGTAGAGCCTCACGGGACAAACAATAGGTTGACATAAAGTACACTGTCTCGAAGATAACAAACGACGTATAGCACACCAGAAAAGCACTGAGATTACCTTCTGGTTATATGGGCGAGAGCAAAAGGGACGCTATCGCAGCAAGGCACTCATGACACAATTCTTAGGTGGGCAGTTTGGTACAAATATTGGCATGGGAAAAAATAATACTTGAAAGCTATATGATTGCTACTCTTCACAAACACCAGTTTGAAGGTGAACGAGGTAATTGAGAGCTACAACTAACACTGGGCGATAGAAACTCCATTCCATGAATTGAAACAATCGTGGGGAGTGAAAGAGGCTTGGCAAAAGACATGGCAAGTATTGAGTCGCTGGATACACATTACCAGTATAGGCTATCGGCTGATTCAATTATTGGCGATCGTCGGTAAGGACAGCGTTAATAAATTGGGTCAGATAAATCCTTGGCAAAGTCGGAAGCAAAAGTAATTGCCGCACCCAAGGTGGGGCCTACGCAAGGCAACTAAATTATTCTTGTAAGGCGGCTGATACCAAACTGCCCCATCCAGGCACTATCACCTGTAATGCTCTTCCCTACGGTGCTTTTCGACAAATATTGAGTCACCTAGTCGGAAAAGCAGCACAAGGGCAACAGCTACCAGCAGGATTGCAGCAATGTAACGGAATAGCTCTGGGTCAAAGCCTAAAGAGACCAACAGGAAACTCAGCAAATTACCAGCCAGGGCAAATGACAGGCTGAGTCCTATTGCGAGCGCATAAGGGCCCCAGTGCCCTGCACTGCTGGAAGCACCAACCACCATAGACACCAGTGGCCAATCACGGGGCGAGAGAATGCTAAGTGTGCCCACAATCAAAGCCAGCGAGATAGCATTGAGTTCAAACATTTTCTCCGCAGGCCTTAACTGTGTTAAAGGTAATCTGGCGAATTACATCGGCGCGGGTTTCAGCAACACTGAACCGAACCTGCTTGTCGCCACGTTAGAGCAACAAGGATGATTGCCTCAGCGCACGGAAACACTTTACTCACTCTCTTTGCTTATCGAAATCCACATTTTGGATTGTGAGGCCCCACAGGAAGTTATCTTTCTGGAACTGCGCAAGAATCATGCCCAGCTTCTTACAAGTAGGACACCAATCTGCCCGCACATCTTTCAATACAGGCTGCTTCACGGCTTGGAGCTCTTTTAAACCGCTCTACGGAGAAAGCCTCTCCAGTTAATGCAAAGGGCACAGCGAGCAGTAAAGTAGCCACGCGCCGTGAAGAACTTTCAAGCTAGTGATATCCCAGATGAAAAGATGCAAGCCTTGATGAAACGGCAAGTTTGGTTGCTTTCCTAGCTTGGTTATACCAGGTAGCAAATTCATACATTTGATAGCTATTTCATTGGGTATCTCATCTACACCTGAAATTCTAAGAACCACGACATATCTAAGGATTCCCATTGCCGGCAGGGTTATTACGCCACCTGTAGAGTCTATCTATCCACTTACTCACTTGATTGCTGACAATATACTTATAAGATCCCGCAGGTAATTTTTGCGACAGTAACATGTGTGTCCAAAAGCTCTACAGCGGTATTCAATTCAGATGGATTCAGGTCATAAAATGAAAAAACTCTTTGTCCCAATGGCCATTGCTCTCGCCGCCGCCTCCTGCATGAAACTTGAAGTCAAACCGGGCCGGGTTATTGGGGATATCGTGGATGCCGACAAAGAGGCTTACCAGAGCATTCAACGCAGCCGCCGAGGCGAAGAGGAGAGGAACTTTTCCCACAAAACTAGTTACGATCCTGCCATCTCCAATGCGGCCAATATTGCTGGCTGCAAGGAGGAGTTGGCGGAGGTGGCCAAGTTGTCCAACTTGGTGGTGTCCCAGGTGATCTCAGAGTATTCGGAATTTCTGGTTAAAGACTGTAATAAAACCATCTACTGCTCAATGCAGGCCGTTGTGCGCCCTAAGGCATAAACACTGCAAGAGGCCAGTAAAAATGCGATTGTGAACTGGTTTGGGCCTGATTACAGAAAGCTGAACCCGCTTTTACAGCTTCTGCATACGCAGGGTGCCAAGCTATACGGAGAGGCTTTAGCTCAGGAATTGCGAGGTGAATTGAACGACGAAGGACGCGCAAACTGGGGAGCCGGCATAGTCTGGCAAGGTGCCTTTCGCTGTAGAAATCCATCAATCATCGGAATAACTGACCTAGCCTCGCATTTTTGCCAATACCCGTACCGTCACTTCAAAATTTTACCCAGTAAAGACTGATCAACAAGGTGGTTACTGAATTGAGTCCACTGGCCTGGTCAGGTTTCAACGGCGAGTGGTGGCTGGCAATGGTTGCAGCGTTCAGTATCTATTTCTCGTATTCCTATTCCAGCAATACTAAGGCCAAAGCTTTCCGTTGTAAAAGCAGTTGTGAATGGGCTCTACCAGTTTGAGGAGAAAGTACCCTTGCCTGTGCTGGACTTTACCTTTGCTTGCTTAAGCATATTGCAGGAAGATGATAAAAGAATGATCGGGTAGATCCTTGTGGCTAACTATGCACTTGTCGCGGGAATAGACACAGGATAGTCTCGATCAAAATGATAAGAGCAAATTATGGAAACTGAACTGCTATCGCTTCGTGCAGAGCTGGCCCTGCTGGAGCGGGACAATCAGCGCCGACTGGAGACCTTTGAGCGGCGGCTATCGGCGCTCGAAGCGCAACTGAGGCGTGATGATACAGCGCAAAAAGAACCCCTGGCAGAAAGCACTGCGGAATTAGAGGATGAGTTGGCCCTACTTATGGGCACCCCCTCCGAGCCCCGCCAAACCGTTGAGCAAGCTCATCCAGCACCCATAGCCTCTGCAACAGCATCACCCGAACTTATATCTTCTGGACCCAAATCACCTCCTCAAAAAGCCGGAAAAGCGTCAGTAGCCACCCCATGGTTACAAGAAGGGCTGGCCAGCCTATTGACACCAGCCCTGGAACCACTCAATCGTGTGTGGGAGCCCCTTGCAAACTTTTATCGCCATTACCAGCGCCAGGGTAAAGCCCCGATATTCTTTATGACCGCTGCCGGCATACTGGCGCTGGTGTTTGGCTTTGCATACTTGCTGCAGTTCTCTTTCAACAACTATTTGGGCTCGACCGGTAAGATTACCCTGGGCTTTCTGGTCGCGGCTGCAACAACTTTTGGTGGTGTGACTTTTAGCCGACGTATGCCCTATATGGCCGACTACGGCTCCGGGTTGATAGCACTCGGGGTGATTCTTCTCTACCTGTGTGGGTACTTTGCTGGGCCCTACTACCAGTTGGTGTCTATTTCTGTTGGCATCGGCCTATTGGTGATTACGACAGGGCTCTCGTACTTACTCGCTCTATTATTTGTAACACGAGTGGTATCCATGGTGACCCTGCTGGGTGGAGCCACCATGCCTTTAGTGGCGAATCATTTTGACCCTTCAGCGCTTGTTTATCTCAGCTATTTATTAGCACTCGCCCTAGCCATGCTGCATTTGTCCAGGCAGATACGCTGGCCACAGCTTGCGATAGTAACCATGGTACTGAGCGCCGCCATGTTTGAATTTTCGATCTCAAACCTAGATGAGGCTGCATCTACCTGGGGGCCATTGTTGATATTGCACGGCTTCTTTTATGGCTTTGCTCACTACGCTTTACGAGGACTGCGTTCTGAATTAATAGAATCCAAGGGGCTGGAGCGAAGGCGCCTGATTATTATTGCCATAAATCTGGTGCTGTTTATCCACATCAGCTGGTCCATGGCCCCCAGTAGCAATACCTTGGGCATTGTGTGGCTGCTGAACCTTCTGCCCTGGATGGCACTGGCCATTTATTCACGCTGGCTGTTTGGCTACAACACTGCCAGTATTTCCGCGCGTGTTGTACAGAGTATGGCTCTACTACACGGTGGGTTACTGGCAGGCTTGGCAATCCTGGCGTTGTGCAGCCCCGCGTTACTGGGGATTGTCTGGTGCCTTGAGGGATTGCTGCTGATTTTTCTCGGTGCCCGTTTTGGTTTTATCAGCGTGCGAAGCGAGGGTTACATCGCCCTTACTGCAGCAGGCCTTACTATGCTGTGGCAAGCTCTGGCCTGGGTAGCTGGCGGAATTGTTCCCGCACCAGTGCTGCTGTCGTTGAGCGCAGATGCTGGCTGGGGTAACTGGCTGGCACTCTGTGCGGCAGCCTTCACATTAACCCGGCTATTGCAGCACTGCGCAGACCGAATTACTGCTGCTGAGCACCATTTAACCACTTTCGCAGATAACGCTTTTGTGGTGTTTTTATCCGCAAGCTTCCTGCTATCGGTCGGAATCCTCTGGCCTCAGGGCATGTGGCTGCTTGCCCTGCTGCCGATGGGCTTTTTGATCTGGCGCGGCCAGCGCACTGGCTCAGCATTTAGTGAATGGTTTGGACTCAGTCATTACTTGCTGCTGTTTGTCCCGCTGTTGGCGAGTGCGTCGGTTGTGGGTAACTTACATTTCTATGATCAAATACCTTACGGGAAGATTGCTAGTGTGGAGGCTTTCCTTAGCTTGTGGATGATTGCAGCTCTGTACAAACACCTGAATATGCAGTCCACAGGCTTCTCTCTGGCACTCAATTTGCGCAAGCTGTTTTACGCTCTGGTACCAATATTTTTCCTGCCGACAGTACTTTATAAGGCCAACGGCTACTTCCCCATCGCCGTTTGGCTGTCTTGCGCTATCGCCCTAGTACTCTATACCCGCCTGAAACTGGAGGTATTGAAACAGGAACTGCGAATCTTGATCACAGGCGCAAGCTTTGTAACAATAATCAGTTGTGTCCTGCAGGAATTTGCCAACTGGCAAGGGTTTGCCATGAGTGGCTTGCTGTTGGGGCTGGTATCAATGGCTGCGCTATTGTGGATCGGTCAGGGGTTGCGGCGAAAGGCAGCCGGGCATGACTGGCAGTTAACCCTGCATCGGGTACTTAAGCCACTCTTCCCATTGGCCTTTTACTATCTTGCGGCAACGCTACTTATTATTAGCTATGCCCTAAGCCGGGACTTTGCACTGGCACTTTTACTAGGCCAGCTGTACTTCGCCGGTCTGTATATTTTTAAACCCAAATTAGCGCCGCTACGCAACCAGTTGACCCCGCTTTATATGCTGAGTCTGCGCCTGTTTGAGTTTATTACCTTGCTGCAAGTTACAGCAGTAATTGCCAATTCCAGTAAGGCACCGATGTTGGGGCTGTATAACTTGGTGGCCCTGGGAATTGCTTCGCTGCTGGTTTATCAGCGCTTCTTCGCCAATAGAGCCGTATGGCCTGACCGCAGGCTGTTTAACTTATGGGCGCTGCACTTGACAGCGATCCCTGTTTATATCGCCCTTTTGGCGCAGTTGCTAGAAACCATGTGGCTGCCGGCAATATCCTTTGCCCTGGTGGTGCATGCAACGCTGTTGCTGTTCCAGACCCTGAAACCAGAAACTCAGAAATTACTGAAGCTCTCACTAGTTTTGTACGGCACAGCCGCACTGAAGATTGTGCTCTGGGATATGCAGGACTTCTCACTGATACAGAAGATTGTGGTTTGTATGCTGGTGGGCCTGTGTATGCTGGGGGCAGCGTTTCAGTATCAGAGGTTCTTATCCCGGAACAGGCTGCCTCAATAGGCGGCCTGTCAACCGGTAACAGGAACGGGATGCCTGATACTTACAGTCTCCCGATTGCTTACTTGCCACTTAAAAAGCAGTATCATTAGAACCAACAGAAAATATAGTTAGAAATGCCAGCAGTAATAATCTCATAGCCAAAGAATGAATATCCCTTTAGATTTCAACAGTATTTCCAATCAACTTCCCACTAACAGCTTGGTTAGAGGAAAAAACTACTTTCGAAATGGCTACGTTGAGAAGTTTATTATTTCCCAGGGTGGTAAAACCATCACTGGGAGGGTAAGCGGTTCTTATGCAAATCACTACAAACAGTATATAGAGATAACTGAAAACCCAGTATCGGGGACATTTGAAATTGATGGCGAGTGTTCCTGTCCAGTTGGATATAATTGTAAACATGTAGCCGCAGTACTGATGGCAGTTATCAATAAGAATCAAGAGACATCCAAGCAGACGTTAAAGGGGACAAGCTGGGATCATTGGCAGAAAAACGTTGCAGAAAAACAGCGTGAAGTCGTATTGGACTCTCCATCACAGCGAGACCTGCTGTACACCCTGGATTGGGATGATCGATACCCTTCCGCACAAGCCAGAATTAACGTTTATTCAGCCCGACCACTCAAAAAAGGCGGCTATGGTAAGCCTCAGCGCGAGTACTTCCATATCAACAGCAGCCTTGCCATATCAAAAATTGACCAGAAAATTTTTGGCCTTCAACAACTGCTTTCACAATCTTTCTTCAGGAAAACCATATCTGGGGAGGAAGGTGCGCTTCTGTTGAGAAACCTGCTAGATAGTGGGCGCTTCTTCAGCGATATCGATTCTCTAACCCCGATTCGTGGGGGGGAAGCGGTCAAACTGGAACTCAGCTGGGAAGAAAGCAAGAACGATGCACAGCTGCAATTAGATGTGCCAGACCTCCCCAACGGCTGGAAGCTGATACCCACCGAACCACCTTGTTATTTTTCCCCTCACGAAAACATCATTGGCCCTATCATAAGCCCATTGGGTGGTGAAGCTCTAAATGACTTCACAACTATGCCCGCCATTTCTAAAAATGAAATGGGCAATGCTATTACCTTTCTTAATAACCACTATGGCAGTGAACATTTACCCACTCCAAAATCACTGCCTATTATACAAGTGAATGATGTTTTGCGACCGGGCTTAATTCTTAAATCAACTCCCATCCCGGGAGGGATTGAAAGTATTCATACCGCCAGTTTTCATATTCAGTATGGCCCGGTAATAATCCACGCAGAGGAAATTCTTACAGAGAATCGCCCAGAAAATAATATCTACTCCCAACAAGACAAGCTTTATAGAGTAGAGCGGAATTTTCATCACGAAGCGGCTGTACTGAAAGATCTCATGCAATGGCAGTGGAGTTTGGGTGCTAATGAAGCCGGTGAGCCCACTCTGTTCTTCGATGATGGTGAAACCAATCAAACGCCTATAGAGCGCTGGCACGATTTCCTCAACGAGGGTATCCCAAGACTTGAAGAAGCTGGCTGGATCGTTCAATTCGAAGATGACTTTTCTCTAAAAGTACACGAGATTGAAGATTGGGAATGGCAAACAGAACAATCTTCCAATGACTGGTTTTCCCTGAGTGCAACCGTAGATATTGAAGGTCAGCCCATTCATCTGGCTCCGCTATTATTGCAATATTTGGAATTGGGATATACGGCTACCGATGAAGACGACATTTTAGTTCCTCTCGGCTCAGACCAGTATATCCGTCTACCCAGTGCACTATTCCGCAACTTATATGCCGTTTTAGAAGAATGGTATGACAGTGAATCCCAAAGTTTCAAGGTACCCAAGTTCGCGGTGCCAGA
Organism: Microbulbifer epialgicus; assembly: GCF_041447265.1. Lineage (NCBI taxonomy): Bacteria > Pseudomonadati > Pseudomonadota > Gammaproteobacteria > Cellvibrionales > Microbulbiferaceae > Microbulbifer > Microbulbifer epialgicus. The sequence goes on along the minus strand of NZ_JBGMEK010000024.1, from coordinate 37,191 downwards.
GCTGCCTAATGCCGATTCAGCCTGGCAGGACAATAAAGATCTAAAAGTCCTTGCTAAAAACCTGCAAAAGGGCCCGCAAAGTGTAAAGCCACCCAGAGCGCTGAAAGCACAGTTGCGCCCCTACCAGCAAACTGGTTTTGAATGGCTGCAACATCTGCGCAAACTCAATATGAATGGCATTCTGGCCGACGATATGGGCCTGGGAAAAACCTTACAGGGATTGGCTCATATTCTCAAAGAAAAAGAGAGCCGGCGCCTGATAAACCCCGCTCTGGTGGTTGTACCCACCAGCTTAGTGGGTAACTGGCTTAACGAAGCCCATCGCTTTGCCCCAACATTAAAAGCACTACTACTTCACGGCAGTGAGCGGCATGAAAATTTCTCGCTCATTCCAGAATCTGATCTGGTTATAACCACCTACCCGCTTATTGTGCGGGATAGTAAAATATTAAAAGAATATAACTTTCATCTATTGATTCTCGATGAAGCCCAGGTCATTAAAAATCCTAAATCAAAAGCGGCACAATTACTCCGTACCCTCACTGCTCAGCACAAGGTATGCCTGACCGGAACACCGCTGGAAAACCACTTGGGCGAGTTGTGGGCACTGTTTGACTACCTGATGCCCGGCTTCCTACACAGCCAGAAAAGGTTTAACGGCCTTTATCGAAATCCCATTGAGAAGCAGGCTAATAAGCACAAACAACAGACTCTGAACCAGAGGATCGCTCCCTTTATTTTACGCCGCACCAAGCAGGAAGTTGCCACTGAACTCCCCCCAAAAACAGAAATTATCCAGCGGGTTACCCTCGACACCGCCCAAGCCGCACTGTATGAAACCGTGCGCTCGGTAATGGAGAAGAGGGTTAGAGACCTGATGAAAAATAAAGGACTCAACCGCTCCCATATCGAAATTTTGGATGCCCTGTTAAAGCTGCGACAAATTTGCTGTGATCCCGGCCTGGTTAAACTGGAGAAGGCAAAAAAGGTTAAGCAATCGGCCAAGCTGGAAGCGCTGATGGATATGCTCCCGGAAATGCTAGAGGAAGGCCGCAAGGTACTTTTATTCTCCCAATTTACCGAGATGCTCGGCAAGATTGAAACGGCCCTGGAAGAACAGGCAATACCCTATGTAAAACTCACCGGGCGAACCCGTAAGCGCCAGGAAGCGATTGACGCCTTCCAGAATGGCGATATTCCTGTGTTCCTGATCAGCCTGAAAGCCGGGGGGGTCGGCTTGAACCTCACTGCTGCCGATACGGTTATACACTACGATCCCTGGTGGAATCCGGCAGTAGAAAACCAGGCAACCGACCGGGCATACCGGATCGGCCAGGACAAACCGGTCTTTGTGTATAAATTTATCTGTGAAAATACCGTCGAGGAAAAGATCATCGATATGCAGGCTCACAAGCAGGCGTTGGCTGATGCGATTTACAGCAAAGATGGGGAAAATATAACCATGGATTCTGAACAGTGGCTGTCACTGTTTCAGGATTAAATCACTCGATAAGGGTTCCATCGGAGCCCTTAGCCCCCCTAGATTGATCCAATCGATAAACACCGATAACGCCCCTTAATTACCCTTTTTCCATCAATAGTTAAACAACCCACCATTTTCAGGTAGGATCACAGGTGTATTAAGGTAAAAGTCCAGCGTTAAGCCAAGAAGTAGAAAACCTTAGCCTTCTTTACACTAGCTGAAACATCCATTGGAGGGAATGTGTCAGCGATAGAGTCCAGCCAGTCCACGGCGATTAAGGCCATTGTTATTATGGCTTTTAAAAAACCAAAGACTCAACCAATTAATTCAACGTAGTAGAAATTTGTAAAATGCAGCACCTTTGGTCGCGGCAATGAATATTGGCACGAGAGTGATAAAGACCTTCTGGAGCAGCTGTCTGCCTGAAAAGAATTTAATTATTTACATTGCTCGCCATTAACCTAACAAACAATCGAGTTTACGCTTTAGCAATTGTACGCTGACGCAGGCCAAGGCCGGCGCTAGTGCGTGAGTTGCCTGCAGTTCCGCTTGCTATATCAGTAATTTATTGCAGGCTTAGCTTAATGGTTCAGCACTAAACAAAATCTTTGTCCAAACCTGCCACTGTCTCCAATTAAAGTTCGATATCTATTCGCCGACGCTAGGGGGGCAGGTGAATTATCAACAGCAAAATAGTTTAGCTCACATCTTTTCTGATCAATATCCTATGCTCGATCAGTGCGTTCCGCTGTAGCGTAAGCCTTCCGAAATAGGCGGTTACCTATCCCACTACACTAATTGCGTAGCTCCATTTCGGAATGGATTTCAAAGGGGGCTTAGATATAAAAGGGTTTGGACCAGCAGTGTTACTTTGTGCCGCATTATTAACTTGTGGTCAAACTCTGGCTGAATATCAAGAAGGAGACTTTATTGTTCGAATTGGCGTCGCAGCAGTGGACCCGAACGACGATTCCGGCAGGCTGCGCTTGAATGGCCCGACATTGGCCGGCACTCGGGCCTATGTGGATAGCGGTTATTCCGTCAGCATCACAAGTACTTGGTTGTTCGCCGATCATTGGGGCCCCGCAGGTGAATTAGGTATAGATATAGCTTTCGACCAAGTCAGCCGCTGACTATTCAATGCTGCCATTTAGTACTTGGATATTGACAATGAAGCGAAAAATCCGCTTCCGTACCTCTTATGGTGGCTACTTCCGGATCAAAGTCGATGTTGGTATCGCCCCATTGGTTTACTCATTGGGTATTGGCTATCAATTCTGGTGGAAGTTGCCATTGCTCAAGCTGCCGTCTATAGCAATAACTACTAAAAAGAGGGAAGGAAAGAATATACTGCGCTCGGAACCGTATGAGACATGGATGCCGATTACGAGCTTACAGGGATGTATTCACTGCGCGTCTCGAGTGCAGTGTATTCTTTCCTTCTGACCCAGTAGTAGTTGGCTATTAGACTTTTGAAGCCGATAATTTTTTACCTACTACATCAATGTTAAACGCTCAGAGGACTAATTTTTCACGCCAAACTTCGACCGGAGTTCTCCACTCCAGTCTCTTTATTTAGTCAATCGTAGTCTTGGCATTAATGGTTCTTTCGGTTGTTCCACTAATTCCCTCCTAAAATAGAGCGAGGCAATTGGGGATGAATAAATGGGCGCAGTTGGCGACAAGGACAGTCGCGATAGCGGGCGGGCCATGCCGGGAAGACTGATTTCCCTGCTGGCTCCTGTGCCCCCGGCAATCATTGCGTTGTCATTGATACTCTTGATGCCAAATATATCAGCCGGCAAAGAGTACACCTTTGGGATCACCTGGGTAGAGGACCTTGGGGTCTCCCTGCGATTTTTAATCGATGGCCTGAGCTTCCTTTTTGCCCTATTGATCAGCGGCATTGGCGTTTTTGTCGCTATCTACGCAGCATCTTATTTACGTGGAAATCCCGATCTGCGCCGTTTTTACCTCTATCTCTACCTATTTATGATCGGGATGCTCGGGCTGGTGCTGGCAGGTGACCTAATCACCCTGTTTGTCTTCTGGGAAGTTACCACCGTCGCTAGCTACCTACTGATCGGTTATAACCATACCAGTGCGATTGTACGCCGCTCAGCCCTGCAGGCCTTGTTGGTAACCACCCTTGGGGGACTTTGCCTATTGGCGGGCTTGTTACTGCTCGGTTCCATAACTGGCAGTTTCGATATGGTGCAAGTACTGGCCTCCGGTGAGGCCGTGCGTGGCAACCCGTTATATGTGCCGATCCTGATACTCATATTGATTGGTGCTTTCTCCAAATCCGCTCAACTGCCATTTCATTTTTGGCTGCCCAATGCTATGGCAGCTCCCACTCCGGTAAGCGCCTACCTGCATTCCGCGACGATGGTGAAAGCAGGTATTTATTTGTTGGCGCGCCTGCACCCGGTTCTCGCCCACACGGAAGTATGGGAATGGATCTTAACCTGTACCGGAGTCGCCACAGCCGCAGTAGCGGCGGTGGCAGCCCTGCGTCAAACCGACCTAAAGCTCGCCCTGGCATATACCACAGTAATTGCTCTGGGCACGCTTACCATGTTTTTGGGCTCTGACGCCTCGGCCGCAGTGGCAGCCGCTATTACTTTCTTAATAGTGCACTCTTTTTATAAAGCCGCACTGTTTATGGTGGTGGGCATCATCGACAAACAAGCTGGTACCCGCAAAATGAATAAGCTGAGCGGTCTCGGGCGCTCAATGCATATCACCTTTATCACAGCCTTGGCGGCCGCACTTTCTATGGCGGGCTTCCCACCATTTCTTGGGTTTATTGGCAAGGAGTTGAAATACGAGGGTGCGTTGGCGGTGGCATCCGAGCCTGCCCTGGTTTCCACTGCGGCGGTATTCGCCAATGCGGTTACCGTTACCGTTGCGGGCATGGTGGCCCTGAAACCGTTCCTGGGGAAACTTCCACACTATTTACCTAAAGTCAGCGAAGCACCGCCAGGGTTGTGGATAAGTCCGTTGATACTCAGCAGTTTGGGGCTCACTTTTGGCTTGGCACCGGACCTAGTCGGTGGGGGGCTGGTAGAACCGGCCCTGACGGCGGTACTCGGCATTCCCGAAACTATCGACCTGAAACTCTGGCACGGTATTAATATTCCCCTATTGATGAGTATTCTCACATTTGCCTTGGGTGTCATTATGTACCTGGGTCTGCGCCGCTTGCGCGCATGGCTGGCCTGGGATTTCAAACACGCCCCAACGAGCGCCGATGTACTGTGGGACAAATCCCTCGAACTCCTGAGAGCCTTTGCCGCGTGGCAAACTCGCATATTGCAAAATGGAGTGATGCGCCGCTACCTGACGGTAATTTTTGTCACTATCTCCGTATTCCTCGCTTATGCACTGCTGCGTACAGGGCAATTCCCTCTGGAGTACCACTGGCCACGCCTTAACCTGAAAGAGTGGGCAGCATTTTTACTCACCGTGGGTGGTGCCTTTATGGCGGCCACAGCACGAAAGCCGCTCATTGCTATCTGCGCCCTCGGCGCACTGGGTGTAGGAATCGCATTGATTTATTTATTCTTTGGCGCTCCAGATGTGGCCATCACCCAGTTGTTGGTAGAAACCCTGTACCTGGTATTAATTGCGGCGATATTGCCGCGCCTGCCGGTATTCAGCCCCGGTAGAAAAATCCGTTTTCGCCCAAGGGATGCTGTTCTGGGCTGTGTGCTCGGCCTACTGGTAACCCTGACTATCCTTGCGGTACTGCAAACGCCCTTTGTGAGCCCCACCAGTGAGTTCTTTGAGGAGGCCTCAGTCCCCGAGGGCCATGGTCGCAATATTGTCAATGTGATCCTGGTGGACTTCCGCGCACTGGATACCTTCGGTGAAATTATCGTCGTATTTACTGCAGCGGTAGCCGCGGTGACGTTACTGGGCCATCAGCTGCGACGGGGGGCACAGTGAATTCTCTGGTACTGCAAACCGCAACCCGTGTACTGGTGGCACTGATTCTGGTTTTTTCCGTCTATATGCTCTTGCGCGGACACAACTATCCCGGTGGTGGCTTTATCGCCGGATTGATCGCGGCTTCAGCCTTCGCACTCTTTGCCATGGCTTGGGGGATAGAAGCAGCCCAGCGGGCGCTGAGAGTTCCCCCCGGAAATCTGGCGGCTAGCGGTGTGCTGATCGCAGCACTTTCCGGAATGCTGGCAGTCTTTTCCGGTGAGGCTCCCTTCTCCGCTCAATGGCTCCAACTGACCGGCAATAAAAATTCCGGTGGTATCGGTATCAGCAATGTACTGATTTTTGATGTCGGTGTTTACCTGGCCGTATTGGGTGCCGTACTCACCCTTATTTTTGCCTTGGAAGAGGCCAGTTGATATGGAAGGCCCACTTGCAATTGTTGTCGGCATACTAATTGCCACCGGCGTTTACCTGATGCTCGCCAGGGATTTACTGCACTATTTGTTCGGACTGGTGCTCATCAGTAATGCAGCCAACCTGGCTATTTTTATAGCGGGCAGGCTGACCCGCGCCGCACCGCCGCTGGTGCCCAAGGGGTTGGAAGTACCTCCCATGCCGATAGCGAATCCGCTACCACAAGCGCTGATTCTCACCGCAATAGTGATTGGCTTTGGCTTGCTCGCGTTTGCCCTTGCCCTGATCGCACAAGCTTACAAAGTGCTCGGTACACTGGATGTGGACACCATGCGAATTGCCGAACCAGCCGCGCCCAAGAGGAAAAGAAAACCTTGAGCTGGCTACTGGCTCTGCCTTTCCTGCTGCCGATCGCCACCGCCCTCGCCACTTTCCCAGCCCGAGGGCGGGGCTCTTTATGCGGCATTATTTCTGTGCTTGGATGCGTGCTGATGCTTGGGGTTGCGATTAGTATTGTCGCGCTCGTGGAGATCAGCGGCCCAACCGCTGTGCAAATGGGCGAGTGGACCGCTCCCTTTGGCATCACTCTGGTAGCGGACCGATTAAGTGCCATTATGCTGCTTATCAGTGCGCTAGTTGGACTCTGCGTTTCCTTATATTCTCTTTCAGATATCGATGATTGTCGGATAAAACTGGGGTTTCACAGTTTCTTTCAGCTTTTATTGGCCGGGGTTTGCGGAAGCTTTATTACTGGAGATTTGTTTAATCTGTATGTTTGGTTCGAGGTAATGCTGATTGCCTCTTTTGCCCTGCTGGTACTGGGTGGAGATCGTATTCAGTTGGACGGGGGGGTCAAATATGTAGCTTTGAATTTGGTATCCACTCTGTTGATGCTGACTTCAATCGGAATGATCTACGGACTGACCGGCACCCTGAATATGGCACAACTGCATATTTCCCTAGCCTCTGTGGATAACCCTGTAGCAATTTCTGCCCTGGCAGTACTGTTTATCTGCGCCTTCGGTATCAAGGCAGCAATCTTTCCACTGTTTTTCTGGCTGCCGGCCTCTTACCACGCCCCCCCTGTGGCAGTTACAGCAGTGTTCGCCGGGCTGCTTACCAAAGTGGGAGTCTATGCCCTGATACGCACCTTTACACTAATATTCCCCACCGATCTGGGATTTACCCACAATATCCTGCTGGGCGCCGCGTTGCTCACTATGCTCACCGGTGTCCTGGGCGCCGCGGCACAGTATGAATTTCGTAAGATTCTCGCTTTTCATATCATCAGTCAGATCGGTTTTCTGGTGTTGGGGCTGGCTCTTAATTCTCCCCTGGCTCTGGCGGGGTCCGTTTTCTATATGGTGCATAACATTGTTGCCAAGACCAACTTATTCCTGATCAGTGGAACTGCTCAGCGTCTTACCGGCGGTTATGAGTTGAATGAAATTGGCGGAATTTACAAAGCCAGCCCACTGCTTTCCATATTTTTTTTTATCGCGGCATTCAGCCTCGCTGGCTTTCCTCCCCTGTCGGGTTTCTGGGCAAAGCTACTGTTGTTAAAAGCGAGCCTGGACCAGGCGGCCTATCTGGTTGCAGCGGTGGCATTGATAACCGGTGCACTGACCTTGTTTTCCATGAGCAAGATCTGGGCGGAGGTATTTTGGAAAGGGCACCCAAAGGGCTATTGCAGTAGTTTGTATGCACTTCCCCGAAAAGAGAGGTTCCAGCGTCTGCTACCAGTAGCCCTGCTGGCGCTGATCACACTTGGGCTGGGCTTGGTTCCCGAGCCCTTTATTGATTATTCCCTGGACGCCGCCAGCGAACTGCTGGAACCCAAAGGCTACCTGGATGCGGTACTGGGCAGCGAATCTGCCCAATACACCGGAAACCACTAACTATGCGTGTATTTTTACTTAACTTACTACTAGCTATCAGCTGGTCAGCTCTCACTGGCAATGCGACATTGGTGAACTTCTGCTTTGGCTTTTTTATTGGTTATCTGGCACTGAGAGTCTCCCCACAGTTGCCGGGGGGCAGCAAATACTTTCAACGCTTGCCACGTTTCGCCCACCTGTTTATTTTTTTTCTACAGGAGTTGATGCTCTCCAGCCTACGTGCCGCTTATGAAGTATTTTCCCCGAGATTGAAAAGCCGCCCTATGATTGTGCGGATTCCCCTGGAAATCACCGATCGAAACCAGATCTTTATTCTTACCAATTTGATTTCGCTGACACCGGGCACCATGGTGTTAGAGATCACTAGAGACCACTCTGAACTATTAGTTCACACCATGTTTGTGGACAACCCAGAAGATTTCCGGGAAGAGATTCACCAGGGCTTCGAAAAGCGAGTGCGGGAGGCCTTTTCCTGATGCACGCAACTATTGCCGATATTCACTCCCCAATCATCCTGATGGCGATCAATATTTCCTCCTTGTTATTGTTACTGGCCTTGGTCATGTGCTTTCTGCGTATTCTCTTCGGCCCCACACTGGCGGACAGAGTGGTCGCCCTGGATGTCTTGAATATTCTTGCAGTAGCTTACTGTGCGCTATTGGCGATTGCTTCGGGACAACCGGTCTATCTGGATGCAGCGATCGCGTTGGCATTGGTGGCATTCCTGGTGAGTGTCGCCTTTGCCCGATTTATAGAAAAAAGTGGTAAAAAGACTGTGTTTCACGATGGAGGTGGCAGTGGCTTTCGCTGAAATATCTATTGCAACACTGCTGCTGGTAGGCAGTTTTTTCGGCTTCAGCGCCGCACTTGGATTATTGCGGATGCCGGATTTCTATACACGTATGAGCACTTCCGGAAAAGCCGCCACCCTGTGCTGCGGCCTGATGCTTGCCGGGGTAGCCGCACTATTCCACGATACCCAGGTCACGGCCCGCGCTGTGGCAGCTATCTTGTTCCTGCTGCTTACTGTTCCCGTAGGCGTACACATGATTGCACGGGCCGCCTACCGAGTGGGTAGCCCAATGTGGCGAGGTGGGGCCGCACAGCCCCGCTTTAAAAATCCGAAAAGAGATCTGCGGTAAACACCGAGTCCTTTGGCGTTACCTTAACGATAAAGCTCGTCAATAACGGCTTCACTGCGACGGGACAGTTGATGGACACAATTATCCACAAGAATAACGTGGCCCATCTTGCGTCCCTCTTTCAAGCTTTTGCCATAAAGCCATACGCCTTCATTTTTCTGCGAGGGTGATTTATTCACGCCTAGCATATTAATCATGGCGGTTGGGCTGGAGCACTGTGTATCCCCCAGCGGCATATCGAGAATGGCGCGCAGGTGGTTGGCAAATTGACTGGACTCTGCTCCTACCAAGGTCCAGTGGCCACTGTTGTGGACTCGCGGCGCTATTTCGTTAACGATCAACCCCTCGGTTGTCACGAAACATTCCAGGGTCAGCGCGCCTACATAGTCCCAGTCACGCATCAGTTTATCCAGGTAGCCTTGGGCCTGACGCATTAATTGGGAGTCATGGAACGGCGCCTTGGAAACCAGAAGAGTGCCCTGGCGATGAAGGTTTTCAGTCAGGGGATAGGTTTTTACTTCCCCGGATACAGAGCGCACTCCAACCAGGGAAACTTCACAGGAAAAATCCACCGCTGCTTCCACCACGCAAGCTTGGCTCTGAGCTTCTTCGATAGCACCTTCTAGTTGCGCCTGATTTTTAACCCGCCACTGGTTTTTCCCATCGTAGCCATTTTCACAGCTTTTAATAAATACCGGATAGCCCAGGGTGCCAAGGGCCCGACGTAATTCATCAGCCCCCAGCGCCGGTACAAAGGGCGCCACCGGAAGACCGCTCTCGGTCAGTGCTAACTTTTCCCGCAAGCGGTGCTGGGCTTTTTCAAAGATATGGGGATCGGGATATACCGGGCAAAACTGCTGTAACTTTCGTAGCAAGGCCACATCCACCTGCTCTCGCTCGGCGGTAATTACCTCTGGCCGGCCCAAGGCTTGATACAAAGCCTCCCCGCTCTCATGCTCTTCAAGCTTGATCAGCTCTCCAAGCCCTTCGACACAGCTGGTGTTTTCCCCTTCCTCGGCGAGGAAGCTGAAAGTGATACCGAGGGGCTGGCCCTCCTGCGCCATCATCTGTGCCAGCTGCCCACAGCCAACTATAGCGATATGTCTGGTGCGCTCACTCACAGTGTCTTACTCCACAGACAGCGGAACTTGCTCACTTTGCTGCTCCCGCCAGGCAATCAGGCGCTGCTGCAGATCTGAATCGCTCAATGACAACATCTGTGCTGCCATCAGGCCCGCATTAAAAGCGCCGGAAGCACCTACTGCCTGGGTGGCAACGGCAACACCCCGTGGCATCTGTACAATCGAAAGCAGGCTGTCCATACCAGTCATAAAACGGCTCTCAACAGGGACAGCAATCACGGGCAGTGGGCTCATGGCAGCAATCATGCCCGGTAAGTGCGCAGAGCCACCAGCACCAGCGATAATCACCTGGGTACCTTTTTTATGTGCCTCACTGGCAAATTCCACTAAACGCTGGGGGGTTCTGTGGGCAGAAACTACGACGGTAGCGAAGGGGACCTCCAGCTCTGTAAGGGGCTTGGTCGCATTGGACATGGTGGCCCAATCCGAGCGCGACCCCATTACGATGGTGACTTTTTCAAAAGGCAGAGACTTCACTTGCAGTTAACTCCAGTGTTGAATGAAGGCCAGATAGACGGGGATCGCCACCAGCACGTTAAAAGGAAATGTGATTGCCAGAGACAAGGTGATCGAAACACTGGCATTAGCCTGGGGCAGAGCTACGGCCATCGCTGCAGGCACTGCGATATAGGAAGCACTACTGCCCAACACCGCTAGCAGGAAGACGCCTCCGGCAGACAGGCCGAGCAGGGAGCCGAGAACTCCCCCCGCAACACCACCCATCAAAGGCATGAAGATGCCGAAGCTGAGCAGGAATGCGCCCTGCCCCTTTACATCTCGAAGGCGCGCCGCGGCTACCCGCCCCATCTCCAATAAGAAAAGCGCGAGAACGCCGTGAAATAATTGACCAAAGAAAGGCATGACAGACGCAGTACGCTCTCCAGCCCAGGCACCAATGACAATACCGCCGAGAAGCAAGAGGACGCCCTGGTTGCAGGTCAGCTCATGAAACAGCTTGCCGGTTCCGGCGTCTTTAGCAGACTGCCTCGCCAGGAGAATGCCCACTACAATTGCAGGAACTTCCAACAAAGCGACAAACAGAGGGAAGTAAGCTTCGTATTCAATACCGTGTGAATTGAGAAGTGCAACAGCCACAGCGTAAGTCGCGACACTGACAGAACCATAATGGGCAGCTGTGGCTGCGGCATCGAGGCGGGACCACTTGCCAATCCAATGAAGGACCGGGAAAGCCAACAGAGGTAGCAAGGCACCAAAAGCCAGAACAGCCAGTGATTGTGGTACCAGGGTAGCAGCAGAATAGGTGCTGAGTGCCGCGCCACCCTTGAGGCCTATAGCCAGCAACAGGAAGATCACACAGCTTTGGTAGAGGCCAGTCGGCAGGCGCAGGTCACTGCGAACCAACTGTGCCAGTGCACCCAGCAGGAAGAAACCTACAACAATATCGAGTTGCATTTTCAGTACTTCCGACGCTGGGATCGTCCTGGCTGTCGCTCCTGTCTGGCGATATCCACCCTGATTCGCCGGCGGCTTCGACTGGCGAACCAGTAACCGACGTTGGCAAGCAACACCAGGAGACCAACAGCCATGAGGGCACCGGCTACGATACCGGCCAGTGTTAGGGTCCAGCCAACAAACATGACCAGTAATCCAACCGACGCGCCAAAATAAAGTTGTGACTTATGCATCAAAGAGGCCCCCACTGTTTATTAAGTGGGCGCATTATCGATAGGGGTATTGATAGATAAAAATAGATAATTATTATGTTATCTATCAGCAATCATCTATACAGGTGCCTTGTGTCATCCAGCAGAGCCCACGCCCGCATCGGAACCGCACGTCAGCTGGAGATCCTGTTGGCTGTGTTCGAGAAACGCAGCATTAGTGCCGCCGCCAAAACCCTGCACCTGACCCAGCCCAGCGTGTCAATGCAGCTGGCCAAGCTCTCCTCAGCCGTGGGGCTGCCCCTCTACTATGCGGTGGGTAAGCAATTGCAATTTACCGAAGCGGGCCTCACCCTAGTGGACAGTGCCCGTGAGATTCTTAAGAATTATGAATACCTAGAGCTAAAGCTGGCCAAGCTGCGTGGCCTTGAAAGCGGCAAGCTCCAGCTGGCAGTCGTCACTACCGCCAAATATTTCATCCCACACTTGATTGGGGACTTTTATAAGCAGCATCCACAGTTGGATATTCGCTTTCGCGTGGGCAACCGCCAGCAGATCATTGATTACACCAGTGAGGACGCGGACGATTTTTATGTATTCAGCCATCCACCAAAAAACCCCGATTTGGCGCTGGTGGAGTTTTTACCGAACCGCTTGCTCGCTATAGCCCCGGAAAAACATCCGCTGGCAGACAGGAAAAATATCTCCCTAAAGGAGTTTGCCAGTTGCCCCTTCTTACGCAGAGAGGAGGGTTCCGGTACCCGCCATGCCATCGAACGCTTCCTGGCGAAAAGAGGCGTTGACCTCAATGTCCGCATGACAATTGAAAGCAATGAAGCCATTAAGCATGCAGTGATGTCCGGTCTCGGCGTCTCTATTCTCTCCGAGCACACCCTTGCATTTGGCGGGCACTCTGGTCTTTCCATACTGGATGTTGAGGCCTTGCCAATTACCACTCACTGGTATTTGGCAAGGCGTCAATCTCGCCCCCTTTCTCCCGCTGCCATGGAATTCCTGGAATACGCCCGCAACCTGGAAACCGTGCCAGAGGAGACCGGGGGGATTCAGGATATCTGATTTACATTAACCTGGCATTGAAATAGGTGAATCTTCATCGATTTCATTCTCGTCCGTGAAATACTGACGCAGATAAAAGAATCTACTGTTATTGTATAGGCTCGCGCCAGCCTATTACCGATGGCGACACATCCATGTGTTACATTAATTTGTTATTTTTCGTAATTAATCAGCCTCTGATTAATATCCTTCAGTTGCGTCAAAATAGAAATTAACAATAAAGCAGGTTCAACCCTCTTCTACTACTGGGTCAGCAGGAAAGAATACACTGCACTCGAGTCGCGCTATGAATACATCCCTGTAAGCTCGTAATCGGCCTCCATGCCTCATACGCTCCCGAGCACAGTGTATTCTTTCCTTCCCTCTTTTTAGTAACTCACAAATAAGAGTGACAGTTTAAAAAATTTTCTGCAATAAACGTCCGGAAAAGTTGCGCCTTAAAGTTTGTAAAACTTCTGCAGCCGTCCTGAATCCTGCTACTTTTTGGATACCCACCAACAAACCCAATAAGTTACAGCGGACTAAAGGCAGCGACAGAAAAATAAACCTTTTCTACACAGTTGCGCATTTTAAAAGAGGGAGATAGTGATGAAACTCAAGAAATTAAGTCATACAGCAATAACGCTTTTTTTGGCTTCCAGCGCAGCTATCACCCACGCACAGGAGGATTGGCGTGATATCGAGTGGGGCGACTTTATAGTGCGATTTGGCCTGAGTTATGTGACTCCCAATGATGCGGGGACATCACTGAAATATCGGGTTCTTCAGCAGTGGGACCTGTATAATACCGTTTGGGAAATAGACACTGCACAAACATGGCAAGTTTCCGGCGTATGGCGCCCTACGGACAGCTTGGGCTTCGAGTTGATGCATATCAACAGCGCCCCTTATGGTGTAACTCTGGACAACTTTACCGGCAACCCCGGACGGGACCAAATCCAGCTAGGGGATTTCAAAGCTTCCACTACACTGGCTTTCGCCAACTGGTATTTCCTGGATCCCTCCTATTTCAGTCGCCCTTACGTGGGAGCCGGGATTAACTACACTAACTTCCACTCGGTTTCCATCAGCCGCCAATTCGATGAATACTTGATAGATTCCGGTTTATCAGTTGCACCTGGTTCTTTTAATATGGGGCATTCCTGGGATTGGGCGCTACAGGCCGGGGTCGATTTCATCCTGGACTTCCGGCAGTTCAGGTTTCCATTATTAATTAATCTGTCAGCGCTGTATTACATGTCGGATACCGACCCCACTGTAGATTTTCCCACGGAACTGGGAACCGATCGACTTTATGCCCATTTTGATTATGACCCCTGGGTAATCAACATAGGACTTGGAACCAAATTCTAAAAAATGCTTTAAACCACGCATAGACAGGCTTTCACCAGCTGTTCAAATATAAACGGGCACAGCAGCTGAGCTGCTCAGACAGCCGGCTGCGACCTACAATGAAGCGATTAGCGGAGCCATCGTGGGTACACATAATAATCTGCTCAGTTCACTCCAACTCTTTAAAACCCAGCAATTTTTTCTTGTCGCCGGGTTATCCCTGCCACTCCTACTTTCCTGCCCGTCCGTTTCTGCGGAGTGTACTCCAGGAAATATAGGCTCAGATGGCCCCGATCTAATTACCTGTGACGAAGACAATGATGCTGATAACGCCGATGTCAACGCCCTTGGCGGCAACGATACTCTAGAACTAAACGGAGGCACCCTTGACAATGCCTACGGGGGCGCTGGCAATGATGAGATTAATATTCGTGGTGCGATAATCACTAACCTTGTAGATGGCGGCGATGGTAACGACACCATCATACTGGAAGAACGCGATAGCGATGTCGGAAATTTTATTGGCGGCGGCGGCATCCATGGCGGTGCGGGCTCCGATGATATTCAGCTTTTAGATGGATTGTCTTTCCATGTATGGGGGGGAGAAGGAGATGATCGAATCACCTTAGACGGTGGCTTTATTTTTAATTACCTGGATGCTGGTGAAGGCGATGATTATATTCACTGGGATGAAGGTATCAGCAATGAAATACGCGGCGGTGATGGATCAGATACCCTGGTTATTGATGCCTACTCTTTCGATGGTGATGCGCTGCTCGATGGCGGAGATGACCTCAGCGCCGAAGATGGTGATATAGATACCGTAATTTTCAGACTTGATTACCGCCTGGACGGAGCCCAGCTGGAAAATTGGGAAAGGGTAGTTGTTTGGGGCAGTTCCAAGATGATTTTCTCCGGCAGTCTCAATGTAGGTGGCGGTCTCGACAGTAGTGGGAACCCTCTGGGTTTACACGTCAAATGGGGCGGGCAGGCTTTTTTTGACAAAGATGAGTATATCGTTACTGGCAATATCGCCAACGATGGCACCATTGATCTGGTCAACCAAAAATTCAATACATTGACGATTAAAAAAGACAATAACGGAAACTATGGCCAGTATATTGGCGGTGATGGACGCCTTTGGATGGACGTTTTTCTAGATGATGATACTGCCGGCAGTGATCTGCTAAGAGTTGAAGGTGACACATCTGGCTCCACAGCTATTACCGTCTTTAATGTGGATGGCAAGGGTGCCCCAACCCAAGGTAACGGCATTCAACTCGTAACCGTTCAAGGACACTCCGACCCAGGCGCGTTTATCCTTAATGGGGATTACGTTACCAAGGATGACCAACAAGCAACAATTGGTGGCGCCTATGCCTATACCCTGCATCACAATGGGGTATCCGAGAGCAACGTCGGTGATTGGTATCTGCGCTCAGTAGTTAGTAACTCGAGCAAATTTCCCGAGGGGGGAATGACGCGCTGGCAGCCCGCTGCGGTTATGTATGAATCACTGCCCCAAATCCTTCGCACCCTCAATATTCCCTCTTCCCTGCGAAGCCGGGTAGGTAACCGTTTTTGGGTGGGGAGCAGTTATCGAGACCTGTCAAGCACCGACTATAGCGCATCCCTGGAAACAGCTATCGACGGCAAGGGAATATGGGTACGCAGCAGTGTTCATCATGTAAAAGCTACTCCGCAAAACTCCACCACTTGGGCCAGTTGGGATCAAAACTATTTTCAATTCCAGCTCGGAGCTGATCTTCCCCTCAATATATCAATCCTGGGAAGCACACCAGTAGCAAGCATGGCCCTACACTATGGAGACTCAACAAATGATACAAATTCATTTTTCGGCGACGGCACCATTGATGTAAAAAACTATGGCGTCAGTGGATTCCTTACTTGGTATGGATACCGGGGGTACTATCTGGATGCACAAGTAAAGCTGAATTGGTTTGATTTCAATTTTGATGCTAACGATTTGCGAAATCTAAAAAATAGTAGCGAAGCCTATGGCTATGCATTAGCTATGGAGGGAGGCTGGAGTTTTAAATTATACGACTATTACTCCATTACTCCATTAGCACAATTGATCTATACCTCTGAAGAGGGCGATGATATCCAGGATGTTTACGATGTATTGGTTAGTGATATCAACAACAACGGCTTTCTATTGCGTTTGGGAACCTCATTCGAAAAACGCAAAAGCCAGAGAAAATCAAGTCGACAAATGTACGGTTCACTTCCCCTTGAGCGATTCAGTTTCTACCTTGCTCCCAGCTTGATTTTCAATTTGGACCAAGAAACCGACGTGTTGGTTTCAGGAACACGATTATATCAGGAGCCAGACGATCTGTATGGGGAGTTGCGTATGGGGGCCAGCTATGAAGAGTGTGGAGATCACTGCTCAGTTTATTCTGAAATATTTTATTCCAGCAGTCTGGACAACCCTGGGGATAGCTTTTCGGCTGGCCTTGAGTTGGGTTTTCGTTACAAATGGTAACCCAAGATCATGGCTATTAACCTGACAAAAAAGTAAATCCTCATCAACTTCACTGCTGCCCGCACAATACTGCGTAACTACGTGAATCTGCTAATATCTCACGAGCTCGGGGTAGTCCATGAGTGAGGATGGCATATCTTTTTAGTGCATTAATCTGTTATTTTGCAAAGTTAACAATGCTTGCCATCCAAGAAGCTCAAATAAATTACAATTACAGCATTTCCTGAATCTGGTACGCAGAAAAAACACGTCTAATTTTTTCGTCATTACCAATTTTACTTCTCAAATTCTCTCTTTTTAATGGCTGCACCTGCGCGCCCTGAATAGTCAGGAATCGATCTCTCCAATGACGGGAATCAGAGACTCGTGCCGCCTTTGTACCCTGCCTAATACTCATCGCTTTCAACCATATATCATCTGCATTTGGGCATAACTGCAAAAATTTATGGCTATCAAATGCATCTTCATGTAATGCGTCTGGGTGATACAAAACTCCTCCAACCCCTGTGGGAAAAACCCTATGGGAAGGTTCAATATTTGATTTTCCGCACCAATTAGCTCTATTAGTTCGCCACTTTTTATATGGCAGAACCTTTCCACTATTGTCGATTTGAATTCTATGGGCGCGATGGCAATAAATATTTGAAGGATCTCTTAGGTAAGCCTGATAAAGCATATCGAGCATATCTGGCGGATAAAGGACGTCATCATCCACAGTAACAATCAGACTTTTAGGAAACTTTTCAAATGTATAAACATATTTCTTATAGGGCCCCAGATCCTCTTCCACAAAGAAAACCTGCAAACCGCGTCGCTGCTGTTTACGTAAAGTCTCGGGTAGAGTTTTATTCGGAAAATTTTTAGCAGAGAGCCACAATACTACTTCATCTGCCTTTAAGGATTGCTGAAACAAACTCTCCACACACAAATAAACATCATGAATACGCTTATCAAAGGAGGTCAAAGAGAGAACAATATTATGCTTCTTATCATTACCAACCCCGGGGTCACAATCTGTAAGTGCTTGATGACTTAAAAGTTGGCCACGCACCAGGGCCTCAAGCTTCATATTGTTTGCCAAATCATGACGTTTTAATTGTTTTTTAAAAAAATATTTAAACATGATGTATTACTGTAATCTCCAATAGCAATCATGCCCAGCCACTAACTTTCAATAAATCATTTTAAAGAATTGAATCGAGCCATCCCCAAAAAGCACTGGGGTTAGTTTGCCTGTTTTTAATGAATTGTACCAGGAAGCAATTTTAGAGATTATAAATAGGGCAGGAGATGGCCAGCTAAAAGTGTTGACTTAACTGACAGCCGGGAAATATGGCACATTTATTCCCGGCATGGGGTCGCAGAATTACAGGTGTTTTAGTAGCAATAGGTAGAGTCGACGCGATCCAGCTTTCTCAGTAGCCCCGGCCAGGCTAGGAGACCACCCTGACTACCAGTGACTATATCGCCCTCACTAACAATTTTGTCCACAATTTTTTGAGGTACCGGTGTAAGGGGCTGGTTACCCGCGAGAGCAGCCACCTGTATTTCGCAAGCTCTCTGGAGAACAAACATCGCAAGGAAAGTATCTGCAATCGTGGGAGCACAGGTTAGCAACCCGTGATTGCGTAAAATCAAATAGTTGGCCGAGCCCAAGTCGGAAACCAGTCTCTCCTTCTCATCTTCTCGCACAGCAATACCTTCATAGTCATGGTAGGCAATACTCGACAGGGGAAACAAAGACTGCTGCGAGATTGGCAACAGGCCCTCGGCATGAGCTGAAACCGCCACGCCGGCGGTGGTATGGGTATGCATTACACAGTGGGCATCCTCTCGGGCAAAATGAATAGCGCTGTGAATGGTAAAACCGGCGGGGTTTACCATCGCCTCACAGTCATCCACTTTTTCCCCATTCAGATTTATTTTGACTAGGCTTGAGGCAGTAATCTCCTCAAAAAACATACCAAATGGATTGATTAAGAAGTGGGATTCGGGACCGGGAATGCGTACGGACAGATGGGTGAAAATTGTATCATCCCAGCCATAGTGGGCAATTAAACGATAAGCTGCAGCCAAGTCTACGCGCAATTGCCACTCTTCATCACTGACTACTCCCTTCAACGACGGTATAGTTTCCATTTGCATCAGTCTCTCCCGGTTATTATTGGAACCCTGATTCTGGATGAGGCTTGTCGCAAACACTGTCAATTTGTTTACACTTGGCGAATGAATAATATAGCGGTCATACTCGATGCCTGTCCTCTGCTCGCCGGACTGCCAATTGAAGCTCGCGGGCAGCTCGCACGAAGCGCACAAATACAGCGCTTTCATGCTGGCGACATGATTTATCCTTCAGCTTCCCTATTGGAGCGCCTGTCCATAATTGCCGACGGCCAAGTGCGAATCTGTTCGAGCAATACCGCGGGGCGGGAAGCTACCCTTGCCATTCTGGATGCCGGGGCCTGGTTTGGCGATACCGTGTTTTGCCCTGGCACCCCCCGAGTATTCGGCGCTAGCGCCCATAGCAACTGTGCCGTTGTGGATGTCCAAGGAGAACAACTGCGAGATATGATGTGCCGCCATCCTGAGGCCTATCCTGTCGCACTGGAGCAGGTGAGTCGCAGACTATGGGCAGTGATGTCGATCATCCAGGATGATGTCCTGCGGGGAACGGAAGCACGGGTTGCGCGACGCCTGCTATTTATGGCACAGATGCACAACGGAAATGGGGAATCTGGAACGGTTAAATTTCGCCTCACCCGTGAGCTCTTGGCCAATACTATGGGTATGACACGGCAGGGGGTACACCGGGTGCTAAAGAATATTGAATCCAAGGGGCTTATCGAGTCCTCCTACGGCCGCATCAGTGTGCCTGATCTCGAACGCCTGGGAGCCTATATTGAAGAACTTGACTGAGCTGTAGCCTGGACCGATAACACCAGTCCAGGTAGGCCAAAAATAACCTCGTTACCCTATCTCGCCGATTTCCGCAGCACGATCTTCATCGACCTCCCGAGCCTTTTTACGGCCGTATATTGCCAATAACATACCTGATGGGAACATCAATACACCATAAACTGCCGAGGGCACTGACATTTCACTGGAGTGTAGAAGGGTCAATGTCACCATCAGACCAATGGTGCCATTTTTGATTCCCAGCTCAGTGGCCACCGCCAGTCCATCGCGCCCGGACAAGCCACATACCCGGCTGGTCAACAATCCAACAATTACTCCCAAAAAATTTAACAAAATTACCGAGGGGCCGGCCTGTGACAATAACTCACCGGTGCGATCACGCATGCCCCACACCAGTCCCACCACCAGAATCAGCAGTACAAAAGCTCCAAAAATACTGACGACGCCCTCCGCGCGGGTGGCCAGGTGCGGGTTCCAGGCCCGTACCAGCATCCCAATTGCCACTGGTAACAAGACGATGGCCGAAAGCATTGCCACCGTCTTGGCAAATGGTAGGACAATTTCCTGTTCCGCTCCGAAATAGGTGCGCAAAGCATAATTGGTGAAAAATGGCAGGCTCAGGATAGTAATCAGGCTTGCTGATACTGTGAGCACAATAGACAGTGCCACATTGCCTCGTGCGAGCAGAGTGAATAGGTTGGAAACGGTACCCCCGGGGCAGGCTGCGATTATCACCAAGCCAACCGCAATCGCAGCCGGCAGGCTCAGAAGCCAGCACAAGGCGAAGGCAACAAGCGGCATGAGTAAAATCTGGGTAATAGTACCAACCACTAAGCCCCCAGGCTTCACCGTAACCTGATGAAAATCCTTGGCCGTCAGGGTCATCCCTATTCCGACCATAATGATAAATAACGCGATCGGCAGACCGATCGAGATCATGGGTCCTGATTCCACACTAGCCTCCTGTGATTGTTATTATCTTCCGGAACCCGAACATCGAATGGCCACTCATTAGTGCGGAGTGCATGAAACCCCAGCTTTTAAGGGGCTTACCGGCACGAAAGCATCATCTCGGACAACCGGTTTTTATTTCGTATTTTTATTATTTCGCCGTGTGATGTAGAACCCTAGCACAGTCCTCTGAATAGTGCCGCCTCTGGTACACTCTCGATTACCTTTTCACTGGGCCATTGCGCTTTGTATGACAAATTTTATCCCCAGTGCGCCAGTGGATAACTGGACCAACCTTCTCTGGGCGGTGGGAAGTGCCGATATTGCCGGTCCGGCTGCCTGGAAAGGGCCCTTACCGAGGTTGCCTTGGCTGACGAAATTACGGCGAAGCCAACTTCTGGATTATTTTTCCAGACCTGTAGCCAGGGAGCAGCTCTCTGTACAACTGGAGCGGTTTCTGGACAAATGCAGTAAGCAAAAACCCACCGCACGGCTGGGTGTTTACTTTGAAAGGCTCTGGGCTTTTGCTTTCAACCATCACCCCGACTACCGGTTGTTACATCACAACTTGCCCTTACGTACCAGTGACAGAACCTTGGGGGAGCTGGATTTTGTCGTGACCCATTTGCCCAGTGATAGTTGTGAGCACTGGGAAGTTGCAGTGAAGTTTTATCTGGAACTTCCCGGTCCCTATTGGCTCGGGCCGGGTCTCAGGGACCGCTTGGATATAAAGCTCGAGCGCATGGTTCAACACCAACTGCCATTGATTTACTGCCCTCTAGTGCAACCCCTCTTACAAGGCCTGGAGCTGCACATTGAACAACAGTGGGCTCTGATGCGAGGCCGGCTGTTTCGCTCATTGGCATCGCTGGAAAACCCCCTTGTTGATAACAGCCGGCAAAGCCTGGAAGAAAGTCGCACAGATTACTGGTGGGCCGATCTGGACAGTTTCAGCAACCACTTCGATGCCCTCCGTCACAATATCCGCTGGCTCCACTTGTCCAAGCCCGCTTGGCTGGCGCCGCTACAGCAGGGGTATGAATGCGGATGCAGCTTTAAGCAGCTTACTCAGGTGCTCGAAAAAGAAACTGTGGATCGCCCGCTTTGCATCGCCGCACTCGACCATCACGGAGAGATCAACCGAGGTTTTATCGTTCCCAATAACTGGTATCAGGCTGCTATGGCAACAATCCAGAAGCTGTGAGAAGTCAGCCTCTCCCTGGTATGCGATGGGGACACTCGAAAAACCCTTAAGCAAATTCTTTCGGCGAATCGACTTCCAACAGTGTCCACTCCAGCAGTCAGTGAAACACTTTTCAATTACATATTGACATAGATCAATTTACATTTAGAATTTTCAGAAATTTCTGAACATTAAGAAAGTCATGAAAATTTCCAGTCAAGCCCAAGCATTTGTACTGCACTTCGGCGAGATGGGCAGCCGGTGGGGTTTCAACCGTACCGTCGGCCAGATGTTTGCCCTGCTTACCATCCACCCCTCTCCACTCAACGCCGAGCAATTAGCCCAGGCCCTAAAAATCAGCCGTGGCAATGTGAGTATGGGACTCAAGGAGTTACAAGCCTGGCGTTTGATAGAGCTGCATCACCAACCAGGGGATCGCAAGGATTACTTCACCGCAGCTGGTTCAATCTGGGACCTGGCACGCACGGTATTTGAAGAGCGCCGCAAGCGTGAATTGGATCCCACCCTGAGCCTACTGCGCCAGCTTTTGCTCAATGAACCGCAGGATGAGCAGGAAGCCCAGGCGCAAGAAAAAATTCAGGAGGTCTACAGCCTGCTGGAGTTGCTGGAGGAGTTTGCCAACACCCTGAGCAAACTGGAGCACAACGACCTGCTTAAATTGATGAAGCTCGGCTCAGGCATCGTCAAGCTGTTGAAACTCAAAAGCAAACTTACTAGTGGAACGTCAAACTCCGAATAAAAATACGCCACGGCTTCAAAAGAAATACATAGAAGTAGTCAGCCCGGGGGATTGAGAAATCCAACGGGCCACAGAAAAAGCGGTATAGGGATATACCGCCGCCGACCCAGTGTCGGTAGCCGCTCAAAAAATACTGGCAGGTCCATACTTCTGCATTGGTGTTTTTCGGGCACCCCCGGGTTACTCAGGAAGAGTGCCCGGTTATCTGGTTAAAAATAGTTCCGACCACCAGAGGCACCCATGCTAGATACTCTGATCCTCTCCAGAATACAGTTTGCCGCCAACATCAGTTTTCATATTTTATTTCCCACTATCACTATCGCACTCGCCTGGATTATCGTCTTTTTCAAGCTGCGCTATGACCAGACTAATAATCCCGTTTGGATGCGCGCCTATCGATTTTGGGTGAAGATCTTTGCCCTGACATTTGCCCTCGGGGTTGTCAGCGGTATTACCATGTCATTCCAGTTTGGCACCAATTGGCCTGGCTTTATGGCCCAGGTCGGTAATATCGCCGGACCTCTACTAGGCTACGAAGTGCTCACTGCCTTTTTCTTGGAGGCCACTTTCCTCGGCATTATGCTGTTTGGAATCAACCGTGTACCCAGTAAAGTACACACATTTTCCGCATTTGTTGTAGCCATAGGCACAACACTCTCCGCCTTCTGGATTATCGCTCTTAACTCCTGGATGCAGACGCCCTCCGGCTTTGAGATACGCGATGGTGTCGCTTACCCAGAAAGCTGGCTCGCAATTATTTTCAATGCCTCTTTCCCCTACCGCCTGACACATATGCTGTTGGCCTCGGGATTAACGGCAGCCTTCTTTGTCGCTGGAATCTCTGCCTATCGTATCCTGAAAGGCGACCCCAAACGCGCCCCGCGCCTGGCATTAAAAACCGGTCTGATATTAGCGGCAGTATTTATCCCCATCCAAATATTTGTAGGTGACCTGCACGGGCTCAATACTTTTGAGTACCAACCTCAAAAAGTCGCAGCGATGGAGGGGGTTTGGGAAACTGAACGAGGAGCACCTTTACTACTCTTTGCAATTCCCGATGGCAAGGAAAAAACCAACCACTTTGAGATCGCCATTCCTAAAATGGCCAGTTTAATCCTCACCCATGAGTTGGACGGCGAAGTAAGAGGCATTAATGAATTCCCTGGAGATCATCCACCCGTTGCGCCGGTCTTCTTCGCCTTCCGTATTATGGTTGGCATGGGGCTACTGATGCTGGCGGTGGCCTGGGGTGGTTGCTACCTACTGTGGAAGCGCAAAGAACTGCCTCGCTGGGCACTAAAAACTCTGGTGGGAATGACCTTTGCCGGCTGGGTAGCAACACTTGCCGGTTGGTATGTAACAGAGATCGGTCGCCAACCCTGGCTTGTCACAGGTGTATTAAAAACCGCCGACGCAGTCACCCAGCTACCTCCTTCTCATATCGGCTTCTCGCTAACCCTTTACTTGATTGTCTACGTGATCCTTTTATACGCCTATATACACACACTGAAAGTAATGGCCTTGAAGTCAGTCAAAGTGGAGGAGTTTGAGACACAAGAACCTCTCGCAGGGGGCAGCCTGACCAATCTGCCTCATTCAACCCAGAAATCGACAAAGGGGGATTCCCAATGAGTGAGAGTGCATCTTCCGCCGCATATTGGCTACCTGTCGTCTTTATTGGCCTAATGGGATTCGCGGTGCTGGTCTACGCTGTCCTCGATGGCTATGACCTGGGTGTGGGTATCCTGCTGCCTCTGAGCGAAGAGGATGAAGCGCAGCGGGACACCATGATCGCCTCCATTGGCCCCTTTTGGGATGCCAATGAGACTTGGCTGGTTTTGGCCGTTGGCCTTTTGTTAATCGCCTTCCCCATTGCCCACAATATGGTACTTATGCACCTTTATATCCCTGCTGCGATCATGCTGGTGGGTTTAATAATGCGCGGTGTTGCCTTCGACTTTCGCGCAAAGGCCGCCGTAAGCCACAAACTCGCATGGGATAGGACTTTCAAGGCGGGCTCCCTCACCACCAGCCTGGCCCAAGGTTATATGTTGGGTCAATACGTGATGGGGTTTGAGCCTGGCTGGCAAGCCCAGCTGTTTTCCGCAGTTAGCGCCCTGGGTGTGACGGCCGCCTACAGTTATATGGGTTCAGCATGGTTGGTATTAAAAACCGAAGATGGGCTGCAAGCGCGTGCTGTACGCTGGACTCGCCGGGCGGGGCGCGCAACCCTACTCGGGGTCATAGGAGTATCCGTGATTAACCCCCTGGTCAACCCAACAGTCTTTGCTCGCTGGTTCACCTATCCACTGGTGATGTTTGTCCTGCTAATCCCAACCCTATGCTTCCTGGCCTTTATCTTCAACGATGTCCTACTCGGTAGAATGCCCCAAAAAAATGACAGGTACAGCGCCCTACCATTCACAATGGTAGTGGTTATTTTCCTAATGTGCTTTATCGGCTTGGCTTTTAGCTTCTACCCAGACATTGTGCCGGGGCAGCTGAATATTTGGCAGGCGGCCAGCGCGACGGCGTCCCTCAAGTTCATTTTGGTGGGCGCGCTAATTGTGGTACCAGTCATCCTTGCCTATACCGCTTTTTCCTACCGGGTATTTCGAGGTAAAGCAACAGAACTACGCTACCATTGACCAAATAAACTTTAGTTTGATGGGGTAGAGAGATTTATTCAAATTTAATTTGGTAATGCGGAACTACCCCACAAATCAAACAAAATTCCCTTGCTCCCCGAAATTGGTACGATAATAATCATCAATTCCAAAAGACATTTTTTTACAAGGAAGTAAAGCGTATTTCGGACGCTAGCCGATTGCGCTTGTCTAGGGGGGAGGTGAATTTGAACCAAATCGATCGACGGGCTATCAGCCGGCGCGACACTGCAAGTCCGCGCAAACCACAACGTAAAAACGGCCGCGAGAAATATGAGAAGCTTCTCGATGCGCTGGAAACCCTCATTGCTGAGCAGGATTCAACCGATATAAGTCTCGCCAATCTAAGTCAGGTTGCCGGGGTTCCTGCAGCATCTGTCTACCATTTCTTTCCCAGTGTGGATGCCAGCCTAACCGCGTTAGCGGAGCGTCACTACAAATCTTTTGGTGATGTGGTGCTCGGGCACTCCGATTTTTCTCCGGCGGAAAGCTGGCAGGATATGCTCTATCAGCTGTGTGATCTTGTGCGCGGCTACTATGAGGATAATATCTCTGCATTGAAGGTACATTACGGACCTCAATCCAGCTGGGCACTGCGTCAGCTGCAAATGGAGAATAACTGGCGCTTGGCAGACACTCTGATCAAGAACCTGTCCCGCGAGTTTGAGCTACCGCCATCGCAGGACTGGCGCGACCGCTTTATGTGCGCAATTAACATCAATGATTCTTTCTGTTCCCAAGCTTACTCTCGCTTTGGAAGAATTACCGATGAAGCCGCAGCCGAGGGTAAGCGTGCAGCAGCAGCTTACTTAAAACTCTATCTGGGAGAGTTGTTGCAACGACGCCAGCTGCGTTTTGCCCCGCTCGAGGCCTCGGCCTGAACAAGCAAGTCAGTAACGCTAAGGTTTTTAACATCATTTCTTTTTAGAAATAAACCCGGCAACACGAAGTTGTCGGGTTTATTTTTGCCTGATCATACAAAGATTCATTAAAACTTCCCCACCTGTATTCGGAGAGGCATGATCGCCAACAGCACTCTATCCGTAAAATATCCACCACCAGAAAACATCCCAGTATTCGCTTTCCAATATATTCCTCTAAAATAATATTATTTACAGAATTTTCTTTAGAAGAAAATCGTATATTCCGAATTTTACTTTCAGTGATTTCTCATCAACTACCCCAAAGCAAATGTGATAAATGAAAGTTGATAAGGAAGTAAATCTTAGACCTCAGCACAGCCAATTTGTGACCAGCCGGCCACAAACTAAACTACACGGTGAGACCCTAACTGGATCAAGTGGAGGTTCTCCCATGCCTATTGCCGCGCACGAGTTAGTATCGGATTTCCCCGAGTATATCGACACCATCAAACACCTCCTACAACAAGACCTGCAATTCAAACTGGATAATGACCTCTACAGAAAGCTTGATAAACAGATCCGGGGGCTTCAGGACAGCGGGATCGGAACTGATGACGAACATTACTCAAGCTTGAAAAAACAGCGTGCTTATCTAAAGCAGCATCTTTACAACCGCATCACAGACATGATTTCACCTCACTGAATTTATAAAGGTTACTACTCATTGGCTCCTTAGCCCGGTTAACTAATAAGTTAACCGGCTAGTGCGGCACAGGAATATGTCGCCACCGGTCACAGGCCGGTGCGAGCCCCTGAAACACCAACAAATTCTCAAATCTACGCCAGCATTTCATTGCCGGGCCACCATATAGACAATGTCAGCGTCATTCAGCACACTGAAGTCACTGATAATCCAAACAAGCTGGTGGACTCATGCAGCTCTTCCTGACTTATTCCTCCCCCTTTGCTCGTGCCGTCCGTATTGTTATACAGGAGCATAAGTTACAGTCCTGTATTTCGGGGCATTTCTCACACCCCTTTCAGAATCACGAGGAATTAACATCCAGCAACCCTCTTGGCAAGGTTCCCTGCCTAGTCCTTGACAATGGTTTAACCATTATGGATAGCGAAGTAATTTGTTCCTATCTGGATATGCAACTAGGCGATGGCCGCCTGAGTAAAGAGGTGAACAATAGCTGGAATCTGCGGACACTCTACAGTCTCACCTCAGGGTTGACTGAGACACTGGTGCAGAGGCAAATAGAGAAAGTTCGGGAGCGCGGGGGGCTGCGCTCGGAGTTTTGGTGGCTCCGCTACAATAGTGCAATCAGCCGAACACTAGACTTTCTCGAATCCAGAGTGGTGCAGATTCCCGGCGCGCTCAGTATGCTACATATCAATCTGGGCTCAGCGCTATCCTACCTGGACTTTCGTCACGCAGATTTGAACTGGCGCAGTCAACGTCCGCAATTAACCGCCCTGTCAGGGGCTCTCGAAGCTCAAGAGAGTTTCGACGTCACTCCCCTGCATGAGTAAATCTATCTCCTGCCCTCTTAATTTATTCTCTAAATTGTCATATCGCCTCGATAGCCTGAGCACTTTTTGAGATGCCACCATGTCAGAAAGATCAAAAAGCCCTTTGTGGATACTTATACACAGCGCAGCGGTGGTGGCCGTATTCTTTAGCCTGTTTAGTGGACTACGTATCGGAACGCTTAGCAGTACCGCCGTTGCCAGCATCGATGAACTCCTACCCCAAGGAGAAGTGCATAGCGTACACTTCATATCCGCCATCTTGTTATCTCTGGCTACCCTTAGCTACTTAACCTCCCGTTTCCAGCGCTTTTTGAATCCCAAGGAGCAGTCTAAACCCCGTAGTTTCAGTTATCACAGAACTGTTACCTGGGCTGGCATTTTTTTGACAGGCATTGCCCTGATTAGCGGCTGGATGCTGTTTAGCGGAACCGGTTCGCTAACGATCATTCGTCTCATACACTTTTATACCGCCGCGGGGCTATGTGCTTATATTTTTCTCCATGGTGGCGTTTATCTGGTGCAATTCGGATGCCATGCATTGTTGCTTATTATGCAGCCCTCGCGCTCCACAAATAGGTTACTTTTCATACTGCCCGTTTCACTCTGCCTATTTTTATTTGGAGGCTGGTATCTACTCAACGAATACTCACACCACGCACTGCCCGTCACTAAAATTTCATCAAATACATTTATCGATATCGATGGCATGGCCTCAGAACCCCAATGGCAAAAGGCACAAACACTTACCTTAAGTACCGATGGTGGTGCCAATTTTTATAATGGCCGCTCAGATGTACAGTTAAAGGCCCTTCAAAATGGTCAGGAGATTTTTTTTCATATCACCTGGCAAGACCCCGATGAGAGCCTCGCCCACCTGCCCTTAAAAAAAACTGCAGAAGGTTGGGAAATCTTGCAATCAGGTTATGAGACATTTGATGAAAAAAGCCATTACGAAGATAAATTCGCGATACTCCTTTCTGAAAACTGCTCTTTCGCCGCAGCTGGCACCGCCCATTTGGGACAATCCCCACTGGCTGATAAACCCGCAAACTGGCACGGCAAGGGCTACCATTACAGTACCTCCGAGCAGTTACATGACCTCTGGCACTGGAAGGCAGTACGTACCAATAAGATGTACTTGGCTGATGACAACTTTATCGGCAAGCCGGATAAAGTGCGTCCCGGTGCACGTCGCTATACCGCTGGTTACCAGCAGGATAGCAAAGAGTCCGGTGCTTATAGAATGAACTGGAAGTGGTATTCTCCCACTACAATCACCCCCAAGCGCCTACCTGCAAAAATAGATCAGCTGGCTCCCTATCAGTATTCTCTCCCCCACAGTCAAAGCCCGGATTGGACTATTTCCTGGTTCGATTACCAACCCTATTCTTCAAGTCACGACCAATTCCCATTGGGTACCTTGATGCCCTCGGTGCTGTATACCTCCAATCGCTTTGAGGGCGACCGTGCAGATGTCCGCGCTCGTGGTATCTGGCGCGATGGCCACTGGTCCCTGGAATTGGTGCGCAAACTGGATACCGGCTCTTCCCAAGATATTCCTATTGTGGACGGCATCTGCATGTGGGTCTCCGCCTTTGACCGTGCACAAATTGCCCATACTCGCCACAGCCGCGCCATTCAACTCAGCTTTGATAAAACCTTATGATACTTCGCCTACTTCTGGTCTTCGCTCTACCTTTCACACTGGTTGCGGCAGCAATGGTCCGTGCCCCACAAAATCCTGAGCCACCGGAACATTACTTGGTCAAGGTCAATATGCAGGGGGAGTTACTCGGCGCCTGGGAAGGTCCCTGGTCCTGCGTCTGTGACAAGCGTAGTGGTCTCTTATGGGAAGTAAAAACCGACAACGAGGACATCCACGATGGACGCTGGACCTACTCCTGGTTTGTTGATAGCGAAGGCGTTGCCAATAATGGCGACTGCTACTTTGAGCCGGACCGCTGCGATACTGAAGACCTGATCCGGCGCACCAATCGCGAGCGCCTGTGTCAAGCAGGCAACTGGCGCCTGCCCACTCTCAGTGAGATCAATACGATTATCAGCAAAGACAATAAACCGGGCAGCCCGACAATTGAGTCCGAGTACTTTCCAAAAACCATGCGAGGCGATTACTGGACCAGTGAAAATAAACAGAAACTGAGCGGTATTTACCGCTATTTAACAGTCGGCGGTACCGCTGTGAATTTTATTGGTGGGGACAGGGTCACAATTCCCTATCGCAATGCCGCATTCGTCCGCTTGGTAACCAGTCGTTCAACAGCCTGTCACAAAGCTCCTCAATAATTCCTGCGCGTTGCTGCCATGCAATCCCCCCCTTCCAGGCCGCGACGCTCTCACAAAAATGGTCCCAATTTCCAAAGGATTTCTCTAATGAGACGATATTTTGGCAGTGCTCTTACAATCTCGGCGTTGTTACTTACAATGGGTGCCAGTGCCGCAACTAAACATTACAGGCTCTCTTGGGATGGTGATGCTTCCAGCAGCGCAGTGATTGGCTTTTCACCTGACGGCAGTAGCAATAGCCCCTACCTAAACTATGGCTACTCCACCGACGAAAGTAACTGGAATAGTGCCTATGTCAGCAACAGCGAAAACTTCGATGGCGGTATCACCAGCCACTTCGTGCGCTTACAGGATTTAAATGCAGACTCTCCCGTATATTTTCGTATCTGTGATCAAGATGGCTGTGGGGATCGTTTTTGGTTCCGGACTGCACCTGCGCACAACTCCCCATTTGTAGTGGTTGCCGGCGGTGATACCCGAACTGGCCATACCACCCGCCGGCAGGGAAATGAGCTGCTCGCAAAAATTCGCCCCCTCGCCGTTATGCACGGTGGAGACTTTACCAACGCGAATAGTGCATCGGAAATGCGTGAGTTTCTGGACGACTGGGAGCTGACTTATTCCAGCGATAATATCGACGGTTACAGTTACAAACGCATCTACCCGTTAATTCCCACACACGGCAATCATGAGGACGATAATTATTCCACCATCTGCCAGGTCTTCGGCGTGGACTTTAATGGCGACGGTGACTGCACTCCCAGCGACACCTATGGTGCTGTGCAGGTTTCTCCCCTATTGCGTGTATATACCCTCAACAGCCAGTTCCAGAGCAGTGGCTGGTCCTCCTATGCAACTGCCATGAATAACTGGCTTGAAAGTGACTTATCAGCATCAGGCAGTGCTGCCAGCTGGCGCTTTGCGCAATACCATAAGCCTTTATTTCCCCACTACACAGGCAAGTCTGACAACCCCACCCTGTTCAGCTGGTGGGCACAGCCTTTCTACGATTACGCCATGAACCTGGTAGTAGAGTCCGATACCCACCTCACCAAACTTACCGAGGCAGTCATCCCAAGTGGTAGTAACTTCTCCACAACCACTTCCGGCGGCACTGTCTATGTCGGGGAGGGCAGCTGGGGGGCTCCGGCCCGGTCTGCCAACGATGCCAAGTCCTGGACTATCGACATGGCCAGTATCCAGCAATTCAAAGTAATTCAGGTGAGTGCAGAGGAACTGGTGGTGCGTACTGCCGAATTTGACGATACCGCCAGCACCTTATCGCGAGAAGATCGCACCGCAGATCCACTGGTATTACCCAGTAACGTGAATTGGTGGAGTGCCAACCGTATCGGTGAGGCCATGACTTTAATACGCAACAGCGCGGACCGCAGCGTTATTTCTGAAGATAACAGCGGCAGCAACAACTTTATATTGCCGGTGACTGACGATGTGTTTATTTCTTCACGCTACTCATCCAGTAATTTTGATGGGGATCCCGATGGGCTGCTTGCCGATGGCAGTGACTCCACTTTTGGTACCCTGTACTCGCTGATCAAGTTCGACCTCTCAGACCTCACCGCCTGTAGCTCGATCAATAGCGCCACATTGGAGCTGAATGTCACCAATAGGTCCGGCAATACCTACGGTGTTTACCTGGCCGCAAATGATTGGCAAGAGGAGTCTGTAACCTGGAATTCCGTTGGCGGTTCTTCAGTGCGCGATGACCTGGCAGAAAGTTTTGTCCCTTTCTACACAGGTGTTGAGCGAATCGACCTGACTTCTTCAGGGCTTATCGAAAGCTGGATGAATAATGGCAACACCGGCCTGGTTATTGCTCCCCGCTCAGGCAGCAATGGGATCGACTTCACCTCCAAGGAAACCGGCACCTCGGCGAAGTTAACGGTTGAGGCCGACTGCACCACTATTGCCGGACCTCTACCCAAGGCTGTAAAAACCGATGATTTTACTTTGCTATGGCGTAACGAGATTAAAGTTCCGGTCAAACTTATCGAAGAGCCTGCCGAATTTAATCAGGGCCAGGGGGTTGCCACTCACCTTCAAGCGTCCCTCCTTGATCATGGTGGGCGCACCTACCAAGCCGCCAAACATCAAACGCAGATCGGTGCTGCTCAAGGCGAGGCTGGCTGAGGGATCATCACTGTGCCGACCGGGATAGCCATGTAACACCCCGTTCTGCACCACCACCAGGTATTTCTCGCTGGTATCGGTCATATCAATATTCAGGCGGATCTCCGCATCCGCCGCTTTCTCTCCGTTAAGTCGCACGGCCATGGCATCGAATAACAACTGCAGGGGCACCCTGGCGACTATTTCCTCAGCCGGCAATACCTCTTCACGAAATTCAACACCATGACGCAATTCTTTCGCACCTGAGAGGTAAAAATTGCGCCAAATACCGGACTCTGCCTGGTAACCCAGCTGCTCCAGGCTGTCGGCTAGCAGGTAACGGGCCTGGTCGTTATTCGGCTCGGCAAAAACCAAATGCTTCAGTACCATGGCCACCCAGCGGTAGTTACCGCGAGCAAAGTCCCGCCGTGCCCGCGCCATAATGCTTTCCTCCCCACCCATATATTCCACATAGCGCTGAGCCGCCTCTTCCTGGGGAACCGGGTGCAGGTTAGCCGGATTGCCATCGAAATAACCTAAATAGCGGTTGTATACAGCCTTGGCACCGACATTAACCGTGCCGTAATACCCTCGGTTAGCCCAGGCTTGTGAAAGGCTTTCAGGCAATTCCAGCCTCTCAGCAACTTCGATCATGTCATAGCCATGATTGGCGAGGCGCAGAGTTTGGTCGTGGATATATTTGTACAGGTCCCGCTGCTTGGCGAGGTAATCCATAGCCTCACTTTTCCCCCAAGTAGGCCAGTGATGGCTACTGAATACTACTTCCGTCTGTCCACCAAACTTCTCCATCGCAAATTCAATGTAACGGCTCCAGGCCAGGGCATCTCTTGTTTTGGCACCACGCAGGGTATAGATATTGTGCAGTGTGTGGTTGGCTATTTCACTCATGCACAACGCTTTGAACTGGGGAAAGAAAAATACCATTTCAGTCGGTGCTTCCGCCCCGGGGGTGTTTATAAATTCAATTTTCACCCCATCGATTTTCATTTGTGCACCGGCTTCGGGGATCACAACCGTTGGCGTGGCAATGCCGTGCTCGCCATCGGATACCCGGTTGCCCAGACCTGAAGAAACAAACCCATCAGGGCTCGAGGGCAAAAGGTCTCCAAACTGGTATAAGGCGCGCCGTTGCATCACATTGCCAGAGCGAACATTCTCGCTGATTGCCTCCTCAGCAAAACCCTCTGGAGCAATAATATCAATTGAGTCATTCTCCAGTTGCTCAGCGGTCAGCACCCCAGTCACCCCGGCAAAATGATCCGCGTGGCTATGGGTAAAAATCACCGCGCTTACCGGCCTCTCTCCCAGAGATTTGTTGGCTAGGGCGAGAGCTGCAGCCGCAGTCTCCGCAGATGTCAGGGGGTCGATAACAATCCAGCCGCTATCCCCCTTTACCAGGGTCATATTCGCCAGGTCCAGGGAGCGGACCTGGTAGATACCATCCACTACCTTAAACAGCCCATTGTTCAAAGCGTTGAGCTGGGCCTGCCGCCACAAGCTGGGGTTTACCGTATGTGCAGAGCTCCCTTCCAGAAACTGCATCTGGGATAAACCGTATACCTCACGCCCTTCAGTATTTTTTACCTGGGCGCCGGGAATAGTGGCAATAAATCCTCGTTTGGCCAGTTCAAAATCTGTCTCATTAGTAAATGGCAGTTGGTCGGAGACCCCTTGGTTGTGGGCAATCGTAGCCTTAGAGGCAGGTTTGATTTTGGCAGTGAGTACATCTGCGCCGGTTTCAGACTTCTTACCACATGCTACTAATAACAAAGACAATAACAGTATCGACAAACGCATAGAAACTCCCCTAGGGTGTTTAGTATGACTTTGTACTCCACTCAAAAGCACAGCTGGGCTGTTATCTTTAACCGTGGAGCTCTTCCATCGGGAACTTGGCTGATATCTCAATCAGATAATGGCGAGCGGAATACTGTATGGCCTCACCAAAGAATTAATATTTATTATTTTGTTTGCAGAATTACCTTCAGTACCCCTACATTTATTTACTTTGCTCTCGTTAGAGTAATTCACTGTTATAAATCTGAGAATGCCCTTTTCTTATTGGCGCGCCAACGCTCATAACAACCGTAACAAGCTCCAACCCTCAGCGACTAAACAATCAATAATTTATAGTGACTTGGACAGACTGGAAAACCCCTTACTACCAAGCGAGCATGTAATAATTTTCAGTTTCTATAAAAATACTCAGAAAGATGAAATTCACGCAACTTGTTGAGACTACCCTGATAATACAACAAAGAACGTTTTTCTCGGCTAGCTAACAGGCTGATACTGTGGTGTTCAGTAACGAGAGTATGTGCTGGCGCTTTAATTATCTAAATGTACCCAAAAAGCCGCCAATATAGTCTATATAACCCTTTTGACTCAGGCAGTGAAGGACCCACTCGGTAAAGAACTGAGGTCTGTATTTCATATCCTATGGAGATGACTCTGATGCTAATAAAAAGACCCCCTCTCTGTGGCGCACTGATAATCGCCATATCACTGCTGACACTGAAAACCTTTGCCGCCAATGAGGAGGAAGTTGTGACTGATCCAGTTATTCGCCAGGGCCCCATCGAGGGTCAGCCAAAATCCAATCTGTTCTGGTGGCCAAACCAGCTGGATCTTAGGCCTCTGCGCCAACACTCACCAAGATCCAACCCTATGGGAGATGACTTTAATTACGCAGAGGAGTTTAAAACCCTGGATCTCAAAGCGGTAAAAAATGATATCGAGGTACTGCTTAAAACCTCTCAGGACTGGTGGCCAGCAGACTTCGGCCATTACGGCCCCTTTATGATTCGTATGGCCTGGCATAGCGCGGGCACCTATCGTATCGACGATGGCCGGGGTGGTGCCGGCGGAGGCCAGCAGCGTTTTGACCCGCTTAACAGTTGGCCGGATAACGCCAGCTTGGATAAAGCGCGGCGGCTGCTTTGGCCCATCAAGCAAAAATATGGGCGAAAGCTGTCCTGGGCCGACTTAATGATCCTCACTGGAAACGTCTCGCTTGAGTCCATGGGATTCGAAACATTTGGGTTTGCGGGTGGCCGGATCGATGACTGGGAGCCGGATCTGGTCTATTGGGGGCCGGAAACCAAATGGCTCGCTGATGAACGCTATACCGGTGACCGGCAGCTGGAGAAACCACTCGGCGCTGTACAGATGGGTCTGATCTACGTGAATCCGGAAGGACCCAACGGCAATCCCGATCCAGTGGCCGCCGCTAAAGATATCCGCGAAACTTTTGGTCGCATGGCGATGGATGATGAAGAGACGGTAGCGCTGATCGCTGGCGGCCATACCTTTGGTAAAGCCCACGGTGCTGTCAAGGCCGACTGCCTAGGCCCGGAGCCAGCCGCCGCCCCGATCGAACAGCAGGGGCTCGGCTGGAAAAATAAATGCGGCAAAGGCAATGCGGACGATACCATGACCTCTGGCTTGGAGGGCGCCTGGTCCGCCGCACCAATTACCTGGAGCCAGCAGTACCTGAATAACCTGTTCAATTTCAATTGGGTGCAAACCAAGAGCCCTGCCGGTGCTGTGCAATGGATCCCCGATGATCCCGATGCAGCCAATTTGGTGCCAGATGCTTTTGATAAGAATAAGCGCCACGCGCCTATTATGTTTACTACAGACCTGTCGCTTAAAGTTGATCCCAGTTACAAGGAAATTGCCCAACGTTTCCAGAAAAACCCGGACGAATTTAAACGCGCCTTTGCCAAAGCCTGGTTCAAACTGACACATCGGGATATGGGGCCTAAAGCGCGTTACCTGGGTATAGAAGTACCTGAAGAGGCTCTGATCTGGCAGGACCCCATTCCCAAAGTGGATCACCCTTTGATCAATGACAGCGATATTAATAACCTTAAATCCGCAATCCTCGACTCTGGCTTAACGGTTCCCGAGCTGGTGAGAACTGCATGGGGATCAGCTTCCACCTTCCGCGGCTCCGATATGCGTGGCGGAGCGAATGGAGCCCGCATTCGCCTGGAGCCACAAAAGCAGTGGCCGGTAAATGATCCCGCCGAATTGGCAAAGGTGCTGACGCAGTTGGAAAAAATACAACAGGACTTTAATAGCAATCAATCCGGCGGCAAGAAAGTCTCACTCGCCGATCTGATCGTGCTCGGCGGCTCCGCTGCCATTGAGAAGGCCGCTGCCGAGGGTGGAAACAATATCAAAGTACCCTTTAGGCCTGGCAGGGCTGATGCAAGCCAAGAGCAAACCGATGTGAAATCCGTAGCGGTACTAGAGCCCACCGCCGATGGATTCCGCAACTATTTCGCTAAAGATAACAGCCGAACGCCCACGGAAATGCTAGTAGATCGCGCCAGCCTACTCACCTTAAGCGTGCCCGAAATGACAGTCTTGGTAGGTGGAATGCGTGCGCTCAATGCCAATACTGGTGGATCTCCCAACGGTGTTTTCACCGACCGTCCCGGTGTGCTCACAAATGATTTCTTTGTTAACTTACTGGACATGTCCACCGAGTGGAAGAAGTCTGAAAAGTCAGAAGGGCTTTATGAAGGTAAGGATCGCAAAACTGACAAAGATAAGTGGACTGCCACCTCAGTGGATCTGATATTCGGTTCCAACTCAGAGTTGCGCGCGGTGGCTGAAGTCTATGGTTCCAATGACTCCCAGAAAAAATTTACCCAGGATTTTGTCAAAGCTTGGACTAAGGTAATGAATCTGGACAGATTTGATGAAGTTAATCGGTAGTTACAATCAATTTTTATTATCATAACCGGGTATATTTTCCCGGTTATGATAATAAAAAAGACAATCAATCAACTTTAAGGAGACACTTAACAATCCTGTGGTGCCTGTGACTTGTAGAGATATTACGGAATTATTCAGAAACTCTTTTAGTTGTATTATCTCAGGCCAACTCTGGCACCTTCTCTTGAAAAAGAGGGGATTTTACTGCTTCTGATGAAGGTGTCTAAAGTTAAAAACAGCGTAAGTGCTCATTCTACGGCGTCATTGCACCAGCCGTAGATTTCTGGTCGCAACGAAGTGCTGGCGAACTTTTCTTTCCAGGTACACGGTGTCAGATCCGCGACTTCTTTCGCCGGGTGTTGACCAACTCGTAGGAGCACATCCGTGGGGTAGGTGTGCGGATTGATGTCGTGCAATTTGCAGGAAGTGATTGGGGGGTGATGGCGAGCGGCTGAATTTCGACTATGGCATTTTCGAACCAGAAATGGACAAGCAATCGGGGTAGTGTTCAGAATTCTGTGTCATTTCTTTACCATTAACAAAAAAGAGATGACCCATGACCA